>CAYXLY010000088.1:0-12266 GCA_964466005.1 uncultured Spirochaetaceae bacterium
ACGGCTCTGAACACTCTTTCCCTACACGACGCTCTTCCGATCTTCGACCCGGAGGACGCAGCTCCAGCCCCGATCCGGCCTCGAGCAGCAGGAAGGCCTCCTCTGTCGGGGGCGCCTCGCACCGCGAGAGCCCGAGCGGCGCGAGGAGCGCCTCGAGACGGACCGACACGGGCAGCGCGAAGAGAGGGGGCGCCTCCGGCGCCCCGGCCCCCGTTCCGGCCGGGGGACTCAGAACGACCTCGGGAGGTCGGCCTCCGCCCGGGACAGAGGGAGCCGGGTCCCCAGATGCTTCCATGCCTGGACTCCGTCCTCGACGACCACCATCGCCGCGGGAATCAGGAAGAGCGTGAAGCCCGTTGCGACCAGTACTCCGTAGGCGAGCGAGACCGCCATCGGAATCACGAACTGAGCCTGGGTCGAGGTCTCGAGCATCACCGGCATGAGCCCGGCGAAGGTCGTCGCCGACGTGAGCAGGATGGGCCGGAAGCGCCGCTGGCCCGCGAGGACGGCGGCCCGCAGGATCGAGTGGCCTTCGGCGCGCATCCGGTTGAGGAAGGTCACGAGCACCAGGCTGTCGTTCACGACGACGCCCGCGGTCGCCATCACGCCGACGAAGGAGAGAAAGCTCATCTCGACGCCCCAGACGAGATGGCCGACGACCGCGCCCACGTAGCCGAAGGGAATCGTGAGCATGATGACGATCGCCTGCAGATAGGACCTCAGCGGAACGGCGATCAGGATGAAGATCGCCAGCAGGGCGATCGCGAAGCCCCGCCAGAGGCTTCCCATCGCCTCGCGCTGCTCCTTCTGCTCACCCTGGAATCCCCAGTCGATCCCGGGATGCCGAGCGAGGATGCGCGGCATCAGCTCGGTCTCGATCCGTTCCGCGATCTCGACGCCGTTGGCGACGCGCTCGTCGAGGTCGGCGGTCACCCGGACCCGCCGCTCCCGATCGATCCGCAGGAGCGAGGCCGCGCCCCGACCGAGCTCGGCATCCGCCACCGACGCGAAGGGCACCGCCGTCCCGTCGGGCAGCCGGATCCGCAAGCGCTCCACGTCGGCGAGAGAGCGTCGCTCCTCGGCGGGATACCGGACCATCACCTTGACCTCGTCCTGGCCGCGCTGGATGCGCTGGGCCTCGGCGCCGTAGAAGGCTTGCCGAACCTGCCGACCCACCTCCTCGACCGACAATCCCATCGCCTCGGCCTCGGGGCGGACGTGGATCCCGAGCTCCTGCTTGCCCTCGCGATGGGAGTCGCGGATGTCGGAGATGCCGGGATAGCGGGCCAGCTCGCTGGCCAGCATGGCCGCGGCGGACTCGAGCATCTCCGTGTCCTCGCCACGGAGCTCGACGTCGATGGGGTCTCCGAAGCTGCGCAGCTTGCCCGTGAAGACGAGCTCTTCGACGCCGGGGATCGTCCCGGTGAGCGTGCGCCATCGGCTCGCGATCTCGTTCGCTCCGATCGAGCGCTGCTCCGAAGGGCTCAGCTCGACGGTGATCTGCCCGAGGTGGGGCTGGCCGAGCTCGCCGGGGCGCTCGGTCGGGCTCGTGCCCCGATGCGCGCCGACGAGGGTCAATACGTGGCGGACGACCGGCGGATCTCCCTCCGGCACACGCTCCGCGAGCTCCGAACGGAGCTGCTCGAGTGCGGCGCCCAGACGCACGACGGCGTCCTCGGTCTCCTGCACCGGCGTCCCCAGCGGCATCGTGAGCCGCGCGTAGACGTTGTCGGCCTCCGTGCTCGGCTGCATCACGGTCTTGACCCGGCCGCCCTGCACGAGGCCCAGCGCGATGATGAAGATCCCGATCGACACCGCGATCGTCAGATAGCGCCACTCCACGGCCCGCTCGACGGCGGGGCGATAGAGCCGCTGGACGAAGGCGTCGAGCCCGTCCGAGACCTTCCCCTGGAGGCGGGCCCAGGCCCGACCGAGGGCGAAACGGGGCGGTCGTCCGACACCCGAGGCATGCCCGAGATGCGAGGGCAGGACCAGCTTCGACTCGACGAGCGAGAAGAGCAGCGAAGCGCACATCACGCCCCCCATCGCCTTGGCCATGAACTGCGCCTGTCCCTCGATCAGGGCGAAGGGCGCGAAGGCCGCGATCGTCGTCAGGACGCCGAAGACGACGGGCGTCGCGACCTCCTGGGTCCCGCGAATCGAGGCGCCCAGCGGATCGCCCGGCTCGCGCTGCTGGTGCGTGAAGATGTTCTCGCCCGTCACGATCGCATCGTCGACCAGGATGCCCAGGGCCATGATGAAGGAGAAGACGCTCAAGACGTTGATGTCGATGTCGAACCAGGGCATCGCCATCAGCGCTCCGGCGATCGAGATCGGGAGCCCCATCGCCACCCAGAACGCGACGCGAAGCTTGAGGAAGAGCGCCAGCAGGATCAGGACCAGCACGAATCCCGTCTGGGCGTTGCGCAGCATCATGTCGATGCGATCGCCCAGATACTGGGACGAGTCGTTCCAGACCGTCAGCTGCACGCCTTCGGGCATCCGCTTGCGCGCCTCCTCGAGATAGGCGTGCACGCTCTCGGCGACGACCAGGGCCTGCTGCTCGCCGACGCGGTACACCTGCACGAAGACGGCCGGCTCCTCGTCGAAGACCGTCCGTTTGACGTTCTCCTCGAAGCCGTCGACGATCCGCGCGACCTGTCCGAGCAGCACGCGCGAGCCGTCCTCCCGGGTGAGCAGCGGGATCGACGCGAACTCGGCGCCCCGATAGGCCTGATTGTCCGTGCGCAGGAGGATCTCGCCCGACCTCGTCCGGACGGAGCCGCCCGGAAGATCCACGGAGCTGCGTCGGATCGCCGAGACGACGTCGTCGAAGCGCAGCCCGTAGCTCTGCAGGGCGGCCTCGGAGACCTCGATCGAGATCTCGTAGGGGCGCGTTCCGGAGAGATCGACCTGGGAGACGCCCGGAAGCCGCGCGATCTCGTCGCGCACCTGCTGCCCGAGCGTCTTCAGGCTCCGCTCGTCGAGGGGGCCGTGGATCGCGACGTCCATCACGCCCATGCGGAACTGGAGCTCCGAGACGGTCGGTCGCTCGACCTGCTCCGGAAAGGTGTCGATGCCGCCCACGCGCGACTCGATCTCGTCGAGCGCCTTCGAGAGGTCGGCTCCGTTCTCGAGCTCGATCAGGACGTTGGTCGCGCCCTCGTTGGCGGAGGAGGTGATCTCCTCGATGCCTTCGACCGACTGGATCTCCTCCTCGATCCGGATCGTGACGGATTTCTCGATCTCCTCGGGCGAGGCGCCGGGATAGACGACCGTCACCGAGACGTACTGGAGCTCGAAGTCCGGCATCACGGTCTGCTTGATCGTCGGGACCGTGAGCAGACCCCCGACCAGGATGGCCACCATCAGGAGGTTGGCCGCGACATGATTCTCGGCGAACCACGCGATGGCCCGGTTCATGACGGAGTCGCCTCGACGACGCGCAGCTTCATGCCCTCCGAGTAGACGCGGAGGGGCGAGATCACCACCCGATCTCCCGGCTCGAGCCCCCCGTCCACGATCACCTCGGAGCGCTCCTGCCTCGCGACGGAGACGTCGCGCACCCGGAGTCGCTCCTCGGCGTCCACCACGAAGACGCGGTCGTCGTCGCGCAGCGCCATCGGCGGCAGCACGTAGACGTCCTCGAGCAGGCGGCCCTCGATCTCCGCGCGCACGAAGAGGCCCGCCGGCAGGGGCACGCGAGCCCCCTCCGGAGACGCGGTGCGCAGCGCCGGCTCCGCCGCCGGGGGCTCGAGCGCGCCCTCGTCGAGACCGAGCCGATAGGGATCGTCGACGCGGGCCACCACGTGCAGCATGCGCGTCTGCTCGTCGATCGCCGCCTCCGTCCGCACGAGTCGCGCGGGCCAGCTCCGCTCGGCGCCACCGAGTCGCGCCGTCAGCACGACGTCGGCCCGGGCGAGGTCCATGCTCGAGCCCGCCCCCCGGAGATCGACGTCGAGATGGGCGAGGTCATCGGTCTGGATCGGCAGACGCACCTCGGCGTAGTCCACCGCGAAGAGACGTCCGAGCTTGGCTCCCGGCGCGACGAACTGGCCGACGTCGACGTTGCGCTCGCGCACGCGGCCGTCGTACGGCGCCCGCACGATCGTGCGCTCGAGATCGAGCTCGGCCTGCGCGAGGACGGCTCGAGCCTCCGCCAGCGCCGCGCGGGCGACCTGGGCGCGGCTCTCGACCTGCTCGAGATCGGCGGCGCTCGCCGCACCGCGGCGCGCGAGCTGACGCCGGCGCTCGGCGTCGGCCGCGGCGAGTCGGGCCTCGCTCTCACGCAGCGCCACCGTCGCCGCCGCGCGATCCCGCGCGATGCGATGCTCCCGATCGTCGATCCGGAGCAGCTCGTCTCCGGCCGCGAAGAAGCCGCCCACGACCAGCCGCGGCGAGAGCTCGGTGACCCGGCCCCGCACCTCGGCCACGAGATCGCTCTCCGTCCGCGGCTCCACGGTCCCGCGCGCCACGACCGTGAGCCGTCGCGTCTCGGGCGAGACCGATTGGATCCGCACCAGCGGCGAGGGCACGACCGGCTCGATCTTCTGCGGCACCTCGCGGGTCGCCACCAGCGCCCACGCGATGGCGGAGGCAATCGCCAGGGCGAGGAGCGGCAGGATCCAGCGCGCATGCCGACGCCCATGTCGAGCAGGCGAGGCCCCTGTGGAGTCGCTCGTCTCCAGGCCCGCGAGCCAGGGCGCGGCAGGGCTGCGCTCCGCCCTCGGCTGGGCGGTCGACGACTCTCCCCGCTGCTCGGGGCTCTTCGCCTGGGAGTCCTCCCGGGACTCTTCCTGCGACTCGACGGGGACCGGACCGGTCGTCATTCGATTCCTTCCTCGGATGCTTCGGAGAGCGTCTGCGTTCGAGCCTGCGAGGCGCTCGACGTCCACTGGACGGATCGTGTGGACGGCGCCCCCAGGCCCGCCACGAGGAATCCGATCAGATGATCCAGACGCCTGCGGAGGACCCTAGGATCCCCAGCCGGGGCCTGCGGCAGCGGACGCAGCAGCTGGGCGATCGCGCCGATGGCGTATTCGAAGCGCTCGCTCGCCTCCTCGAGATCGAGCTCCCGCCCGCGACAGAGGGCGCGGGCGAAGCGCTCCTGGACATCGCCGTCGGGGCGGGGCAGCGGCGCCCACTCACCGTCCTCGGCGTCGCCGTCCAGACGCAGCCAGGCGAGCAGGCTCCCGAGACGCGCCAGGTCCCGGCGCAGATCGCCGCTGATCCGGCCCTCCGGGCCGGCCCCCCACGAGTCTCCATCCGAGTCTTCGCCCGAGTCTCCGTCCACCCCCGCGATCGGCGCCACGAAAGCCTCGACGAGCGCCGCGATCGGGATCGGGGTCCCCGGATGGCGAGCCTCGAGGGCTGTGAGACGCTCGAGCCGCGCCCGGCTGATCGGGACGATCCGACGCTTCAGGAGGGCCGCCACGAGCTCCCGCTTGGAGCCGAAGTGGTAGTGGATGGCGGCCGTGTTGACGCCGGCCTCCATCGTGATCGAGCGCAGCGAGGTCACCGCGACGCCCTGACGGGCGAAGAGGCGCTCCGCCGCATCGAGGATGCGCTCCGGGGTCTCGGAGGACCTCTGCGTGAGGATCGAGGCGCTCGAGGCGTTCAAGTTCGGGTCGGCCCGCGAGGCGGGAAGCCTCGCCTTCGAACGGGCGCGTTCGAAACGACGATTCAAGCAATGTGCTTGAATCCAGCCGCGAGCGCAAGGGCGCGACGATCAGACGTCGCGCTGCCTTCCCTGGGAGACCTCCAGCTCAGGCTCCTCCTCGCGGCCGGCCTCCCGCCCGGCCCGGAGGCGCTCTTCGTCGGCGCCCGGGCCCGAGCTGTCAGCCCGTGGCCCCGGCTCCCGTCCCGATCCCGGTCCCACTCTAGATCCCGCCACCGGGTCGCCGGAGCCCGGTCCCCCGAGCAGGGCGCGACGTCGGCCCGGAGCGCGACGACGGTCGCCGACGACGCTCAGCCCGGTGAGTCCCGCCACCAGCAGCAGAAGGCTGGCCGGGCTCGGGCGCTCGCCCTCGAGGATCGGCGGCATCCGCAGACCGCTCGCCGCGAGTCCCCCCCGGGCAAAGATACCCTGCGTCAGCAGCAGGACGACGAGAGGCGCGAGGATGAGGGTCAACCGACGCATGCGAGCCCCATCGACCGACTGGGCGTAGGGGTTTAGCCCTAACCCCATCCAGGCGAGGGACTCCAGTCCCGGTCAGAGCCGGCCCAGGAAGTCCGCCGCAGTGCGCGCGAGCACCGGCCCGTCGTAGTCGACCGTCGCGACGTGGCCCGAGCGTTCCAGGAAGAGCAGCTCCTTGTCGCGGGAGGCGAGCTCCGTGTGCAGCCGAAGTGCATCGCGCGGCAGCGCGGTCCGGTCGAAGCGCCCGTGCGCGACGAAGGCCGGGATCTCGATCGTTCCGAGTCGGGGAATGACCTCGGCCTGCAGGGCGATGAGCTGGGCGACCGCGGCCAGCGGCATGGCCGGCAGGCCGGGATGGCGGGCTCCGGCCAGGGGGTCGCGGATATCCGAGCGCCGCTTGCGCTGGAAGGGCATCACCCGTCGGACCAGGGGCAGCAGCTGCGGGATCGGCGCCCTCAGGACGAGGGGCACGCCGACCACGACGAGCCCCTCGACGGACGCAGTCTGGGCCAATCGCAGGCTGAGCAGCCCGCCGAGCGAGATGCCCACCAGGTAGACGCGCTCGTGCTCCCGCCGAAGCGCCTCGAGATCCGCGCGGGCCTGCTCGAGCCAGGTCTCCCGCGAGGTCGACGCGAGCTGCCGGACTCCGCCCTCGTGACCGGCGACATGAGGCCCCCGCGCCCGGATCCCGCGCTCGACGAGCGCCTCGGCGATCGACCGCACCTCCCAGGGCGTCCCGGTGAGGCCATGCAGACAGAGAGCCGCCGCGCCGGTCGCCCGCTCCGGGTCGGGCTGCAGATCGAAAGCAGAGGCATCGACGCGCACGACCTCCTCCTCACTCATCGCCCGGCTCCTCTCGCGCTCGGGCGGCGGCCGCCAGCCGTTGCACGACCTCGCGCAGCGGCAGCCCGCGCTCGCGCGCGATGCGCTTGCAGTCGTCGTACTCGGGGGAGTACTCCGTGCGCCCCTCCGGCCCCCGGATCTTCTTCACGCGCGCGCGCCCGAGCTCGCTGTCGACGCGGAGGCTCTCGCGCTCCAGCAGGAGTCGATCCCACTCCGTCGCGCGCACGCCGATCGCCGTCGACTCGGCAAAGAGGATCCGGGCCAGCCGGTCCCGATCCGGAGGCCGGACGAGCGTACGCACGAGGAATCCGGGTCGGTTCTTCTTCATCTGGAGATGTTGCAGCGAGACGTCGAGGGCGCCCTCCTCGAAGAGGCGCTCCATCAGATAGTCGAAATGCTCGGGCACGAGGTCGTCGAGGTTCGTCTCCAGGCAGACCACCCGGTCGCCCACGAAGCCACTCGCGCGACCGAGCACGGCGCGCAGCACGTTGGGCAGAACGCCCTGGCGGTCGTTGCCGGCGCCGTAGCCGACCTTCTCCGGCGTCATCGCCGGCAGACCTCCGAAGTCGTCGACGACCGTCCGCAGGATCGCGGCCCCCGTCGGCGTCAGCGTCTCCCACTCCACCGCCGCCGGCACGGTCGGCACGCCGGCCAGCAGCTCGAGCGTCGCGGGCGCCGGGAGCGGCAGCCGCCCGTGATCCGAGTCGATCGTGCCGTGGCCGAGGGCGACGGGCGAGCAGGTGACGCGCTCGATGCCCAGCAGCTCCAGCCCGAGAGCGGCCGCGGTCACGTCGACGATCGCGTCGACGGCGCCCACCTCGTGGAAATGCACGGCCTCGAGCGGCGTGCCGTGGACCCGGGCCTCCGCACGCCCGAGCGCCTCGAAGATCGCGAGGGCCGTCGCCTTCGGGCCCGACGGCAACGAGGCGCCCATGAGCAGGTCGCGGATCTCGGCGTAGGTGCGGCCGTGGGCATGTCCCGAATGCGCCCGGGGCGAAGATTTCGAATCCGAGCGCGCGGGATGCGAGTGCGCATGCCCCGATCGCTCCTCGGCGGGCACCCGGACGTCCACGTAGCGGGCCGCGAAGCCCGCCCGCTTCACCTTCTTCACGACCAGCTCGAACTCGAGTCCGAGCGGAGCGAGGCCCTCGAGCAGGTCCTTCTTCGGGAGCCCCAGGTCGAGCAGCGCCCCCATGAACATGTTGCCCGAGGCCCCGGAGAAGGCGTCGAGATGCAGCAGCCGCAGGCCGCTGCCGGCGGATCGTCGACGCCCCCGGCCACTCCGGACGTCGCTCTCCCGGCCGGCCTCCCCGGCCGGTCGCTCGCCGACTCGTCGGCCGCCTCGCGGGCGGCCGCTTCCGCCGCTGCCCCTGCTCCTGCTGCCGGCGCTCGCCAATCCGGATCCCCTGCCCGCGTCCGCGCTGCCTCAGCCGCGGTTGATGAGCGTCGCCACATGGGCGGCGCCGAAGCCGTTGTCGATGTTCACTACCGAGATGTTCGACGCACAGCTCGTGAGCATGCCCAGGAGCGCCGCGACGCCGCTGAGCGAGGCGCCGTAGCCCACGCTCGTGGGCACCGCGATCACCGGTCGGTCGACGAGCCCCCCGACGACGGAGGGCAGCGCGCCCTCCATTCCCGCGACCACGATCAGGACCCGGGCGGCGCGAAGCTGCTCGGTCGCGGCCAGGATCCGGTGCAGGCCCGCGACGCCGACGTCCTGCACGAGCTCGACGTGATTGCCGAACCGACGCGCGACCTGCTGTGCCTCGGCAGCGACCGGCAGATCCGCCGTCCCCGCCGAGACGACGAGGATCGTGCCGCGCCCCTGGATCGGCACCTCCTCGGGCCCGACCCAGACGACGCGCGCGACGGGATCGTAGTCGGCCTCCGGGAGCTGCGAGGCGATCGCGGCCGCCTTGTCGTCCGCGACCCGCGTCACGAGCACGTCCTGACCGACGTCGATCAGCGCACGCGCGACGTCGAGGATCTGCTCCGCGCTCTTCTCGGCTCCGTAGATGACCTCGGGAATCCCCTGTCGCAGGGCGCGATGGGTATCGACGCGCGCGAAGGACGTGTCGACGAAGGGAAGATGGGCCAGACGATCCTTCGCCGCCTCGACGTCGAGACGACCCTCGCGAACGGCCTCCAGCAGCGATCGGACGGAGTCGGAGTTCATGCAGAGAGGAAATAGCGCGAAAGAGCCGGCCCCGCCGCGCTCAGTCGCCGAGCGAGCCGCGGGTCGGGATCAGCACGAGCCGGCCCCGCAGCTCGAGCGGATCGTCGTGGAGCCTCGACTCGATTCGCAGGGCCTCGGGCCCCACGCGCTCGTCGATCCAGGCGCCGAAGGTCTCCTCGGCCGACTCCATGGCCAGAGCGGGGATCGAGGGCAGCAACCGCTCCCCCAACGTGTCCGCGATCGCCGACGCGACGTGGGAGGCGAGGATGTTTCCCACCTCCATCAGTGCCGACTCGATCAGGGGAGGCTCGAGGGGGTCGCGCTCGATCCCCACGATCCGCCGCACCAGTCGCTCGCTCGAGGGCGCCGGGAAGAGGATCGCGACGATGGCGTCGAGACAGCCTTCGAACTCGAAGAGGACGCCCGTGGAGCCGCCCTCCGACGGGCCGGTCCAGAGACTCCCCTGCTCGATCACGACCGGGGCCTCGACGCGGATCGCCCGACCGACGAGCTGGGCGAAGGCATCGGCCGCACGGCGGGCGCCGACGTGGGCGAGCCCGGCGAGCCGATCGATCCGGGCTTTGCGTCGTGCTTCCATCGTCCGCTGAATCTCCACCCGGTCCTAGAGAAGGTGGTTCAGGTCGAGCAGGAAGACGGGACTTCCGTCCTCCAGAACGGTCAATCCGGCCAGGATCCGCACCGGCGCCAGCAGCTCCGGGACGGGCTTCACGTAGATCTCCTGCTGGCCCTCGAAGCGATCCACGCGCAGCGCGATCCGCTCGCCCCGCACGTCGGTCAGCACGAGCGGCACGAAGACGGACTCCGACTCGCCCGTCTCGATCCGCAGCTGACGCGAGAGATCGAGCACGGGAAGCGGCTCCTCCTCGATCAGCGCGAAGCAATCGCCCGCGGCATCCTCGATCGCCTCGGCGGGCACCTCGAGGATCCGCTCGACCTTGGCGATCGGAATGGCCACGCGCTCGCCGGCGACGCCCACGAGGAGCACGCGCTGCACCGCGGCGGTGATGGGGACGTGCAGGGTCGTCGTCGTGCCCCTTCCCCGCTCCGTACGCAGCTCGACGCCGCCGCCGAGGCTCTCCACGGTCGCCTTCACGGCATCCATGCCGACGCCGCGTCCGGAGACCTCGGAGACCGAGTGCGCGGTCGAGAGCCCGGGGTGGAAGACGAAGGACACGACCTCCTCGGGCGGCAGATCGGCCGCCAGGTCGGCATGCAGCAGGCCTGCCTCGATCGCCCGACGACGGACGGAGTCGAGGTCGATGCCCCTCCCATCGTCGCGAACGTCGATCACGATCGAGTCCTTCTGTCGCCGCGCTTCGATCACCAGGCGGCCCGACTCGGGCTTGCCGGCTGCCCGTCGATCCTCCGGGCCCTCGAAACCGTGGTCGACGGCGTTCCGGACCAGATGCAGGAGTGGCTCCGAGAGCCGGTCGAGGATGGAGCGGTCGAGCTCGAGCTCGGCGCCCACGATCTCGACCTCGACGCGCTTGCCGAGCTTCTCCGCGACCTGGCGAGCCGTCCGGGGAAGGTTCTCGGTCACCCGGACGAGCGGGGCCGTCCGAAGCTCGAGGACCCGGCGCTGCAGCTCGGCCACTCGCCGGTCGACCCGGTCGAAGCCGTCGGCGACCTCGGGATCCTGTGCATAGCGCGCGATCCCGGTCCGCAGCTGGCTCGAGCTGAGGATCACCTCGCCGACGGCAGACAGGAAGCGGTCGAGCGTCTCGGTCCGGACGCGCACGGTCGCGCTGAGCGCAGGACTCGCGGCCTGGGAGACGGACGCTCCCCCGCCCTTCGCCGGAGCGGGCTCGGCCCCCTCCCGCGCCTGGCCCGCCACCGAGGCGGCGGGCTCTAGGTCGGGACTTTTTTTCGCTCGCCCCCCGACCCGTCGGAGGCTCCGCCCGGCCCCTCGCCCGGCTCGGATTCCTCCTGCGCGAGGGACTCGAGGAGGGACGCGTCCGCCTGAGGCAGGGCCTCCTCGGACGAGACCGCCGCAACCATGGCCTCCAGGGTCTCGAGCCCGCGGAAGAGCAGCCCGAGCTCCTCCGGGCTGCGCACGCGCCCGGCCCGGCGGACACCCTCCATCCGGTCTTCGAGCCGATGGGAGAGGTCCGCGACCGGATCGTAGCCGAGCGAGGCCGCCATCGACTTGATCGAGTGGGCCATCCGGAAGAGGGTGTCGATCGCCTCCCCGTTGCCCATCTCCTTCTCGAGATCGAGCAGCGCGCGGCTGATCTCGGCGAGATGTTCCGTCGACTCCTCGATGAAGATCCGCCGGTACTTGGCCATGTCCAGGGACATCTTCAGTCGTCCTTCTCGAGCACCTTCTTCAGGGTCGAGATCACGTTGTCGGGCTTGAACGGCTTCACGATGAAGTCCCGGGCCCCCGCCTGCAGCGCCTCGGTCACGAGCGTCTCCTGACCCAGCGCGCTGCACATCACGATGCAGGCGGTCGGCTGCTCGGCGAGGATCGCCTTCACCGCGTCGATGCCCGATCGCTTCGGCATCACGATGTCCATCGTGACGAGCTCGGGCTGGAGCTCGCGGAAGAGCTCCACCGCCTCGATGCCGTTGGTCGCCTCTCCGATCACCTCGTGTCCCTCGGGCTCGATGATCTCGCGAATCATCTGCCGCATGAAGGACGCGTCATCCGCGATCAGTACCCTTGCCATGGTTTCTCCCTCCGAAACGAACGCCTACGCTCGCGCGGCGCTCTCGATGACCTCGCCGCCGCGTCTCACCAGAGCCGACGGATCGAGGATGTGGAGCATGCGGCCCTCGAGCGGCCTCCTCTCGACGACGAGTCGACCGGACCCGGACGGG
This sequence comes from uncultured Spirochaetaceae bacterium, assembly GCA_964466005.1. Classification (GTDB taxonomy): domain Bacteria; phylum Myxococcota_A; class UBA9160; order UBA9160; family UBA4427; genus UBA4427. The sequence continues at coordinate 11,997 of CAYXLY010000088.1, forward strand.
CGCCCTCCCCGGCTGCCGTCGACCAATCCGATCACCCGGTCCACCGGCATTCCGAGCCGCGCCGGATGCCCGGGCCTCTCGGAGACGACGAGCACCTGCTCCTGCGCATAGCCGACGGTCGTGGCGGCGCCGAAGGGAGTGGCGCCCGCCTCCTCACGGCCCAGCAGGAGCTCCGCCGCCACCAGAGGCAGCGCCTCGCCGTGCCAGTTCATCACGCCGCCGACGGGGAGCGGAATCGAGGGGATGCCCGTGATGCGGTCGCGTTCGGCC
>CAYXLY010000089.1:0-12236 GCA_964466005.1 uncultured Spirochaetaceae bacterium
GACCTTCGAGGAGGTCGACCTCCCGATCGGCGCCGGCCATCGGATCCGCGTCTCTTCTCAGGCGCTGTCCGACGAGCGGGGCGAATCGATGGGTCGCGTGATCCTCTTCAAGGAGATCTCGCACGAGCCGCTGACGCGGGACTTCGAGCAGATCGCGGCCCGGCTCGCCAGCGCGGAAGGGCCGATCCGGGGAGAGCTCGAGGCGGCGCTCGAGGCGCTCGAGGCGTTGGCTCGCCGGGTGGTCGAGGCGCGGGTCGAGTCGGCGAGCATGGCGGAGCTCGGCGAGCGGATCTCGCGCATGCGGACCGCGATCACCAACTGGCTGGACATCGACCAGGCGCTGGCCAGCGAGGATTATCCCGACGCGCAGCGACTCCGGGATCGGCTCCAGGTGGCCTCGCGCCGATGGCCGAGCGGGGTCGAGCTGCCCGAGCACGTGAAGGCGCTCCAGGCCGCGGTCGAGGCCTACTACGAGACCGGCGAGAATCCGCGGCGGGGAATCCTCTAGTGCCCCGATCGGGTCTCCCCCGGCTCGAGCTGCGGATCGAGCGGCTCCAGATGACCTTCCGGTTCACCTTTGCCTTCCATGCGCGCGAGGTCCGATTCGAGGTCGCCGAGTCCGACGGCGTCTTTCGGAGGGTCTTCCCGGAGACCTTCTCCTTCGATGCGGCCCGTCACGATCCGACCGAGCTGCTCATCCAGCTCGAAGACCTGCTCTCGAAGCCGCGCTTGATCGCTCCCCGCGCGAGCAGCCGGGATGCCCGGAACCTGATCGTCCGCCTCGTCTCGAGCGCGCCACGCTATCTCGAGGAGGTCTGCGAGCATTGGGAGGAAGCGGAGCCGGCGCGGCCCGAGGCGCGCTGGCGCTTCCACCAGGACGTGGCGCTGCTCTCCCAGCTGCTGCTTCGGTTCACGGAGAACCACGAGCTCGACGGCAGCCGTCCTCTCCGGGTGGCGGACTTCGCCTTTCGGCGACGCATCTACCAGTCGCTGCGCGTCCTCGTGTGGGAGCGCGTCGACTCGGCCTATCTCGACGCCTACGTGCGGGGCGAGGTGAACCTCGTCGATCCCAGCGACGATCCGACCGAGAGCGGCTTCTTCCAGGTCATGGAGACCGGCGAGCGGGAATCCGTCGATCGGATGATCCTGCGCATGGCGGAGAGGGCCTTCTATCTCTGGCTCGAAGGCGTCTGCCTGGCGGAGGAGAACCAGGCCTTCGAGAAGGAGGACTCGCCCTTCGAGAGTCGGGAGGACGAGGTCCTGATGGCGATCTCGGCGACCGGCGATCGACGCATCGAACGCAGCGGCGATCTCATGCCCTTCCTGTGCCGGTCCCACCGGGACGCCCGGCGGATCCTGGGCAAGCTCGAGCGCTGGTTCCTGCGCAGCTACGACATCCGTCACTCCTCGGCCATCATCCATCACGCCGCGTCGCTCGAGTCGGGAAGGAAGCCGCGAGAGGGTGCCTTGACCTGGCATACGCCGGGCATCCACGCGGCCGTGCTCGGCCTCATGCTGCTGCCCTTCGCGGCCGCCGCCTTCGCCTATCCCCGCGCGCCCAGGATCTTCGACCTGCTCGTCTCGGCCGAGGTCCTCGCCATCAACAGCGTCGCGATCTGGTTCCTGCTCTACCGGTTCTGCTGGAAGCGCGACCTCTCCTTCTTCCATGCGTCGGTGCCGCGCATCGGAGCCGGCATCATCGTGGGCTACCTGCCGGTCTTCCTGATCGACGAGGTCTGGGATCTGGCGAGCCGTCAGAACGTGGCTCTCGACGCGGTCGTCCTGCTGCTCGGCCTGGTGACGCTCCTCTACATCTACGTCGAGATCGCCCGGCGGATCACGGACACGACGCTGGCCTTCGCGCGCGCGCGAGCGCTCTTCCTGCTGGGCGTGGTCGAGGCCTTCGCGGTCGGGGTCGTCATGACCAGCCTCGTCGGCCCCTTCATGGTCGCCCGCAACTGGTCGCCGGACTCGGGGGAGACCTCGCTCGAGGTCCTGCGCGAGACGCTGCCGCCCATGATCGGCTCGCTCCCCCCGGTGGTCGGGGTGGGGCCCTTCTATGCCTTTCCGTCCGCGGTCCTGCTGATGACCTTCCTCTCGTTCTTCATCGGAATCTTCCTGCAGCTGATGTGGGAGGAGCTGCCGATCACCGAGCCCCTCTGAGCCGGAGGGGTCGCGAGGCCCCGGGGCCGGGTAGCGGGCGCGGGACACCGCCCGTAGACTCCCCGGGCGGAGAAGCTCGGGGAGGCCGCGTGGGTCCAGGGGGCCACGACGGTCCGACGCCGACGACGGTCGAGCGATCTTCGCGGAGTCTGAGGAGTGGAGGCCATGGAGTCCGAGCACCGACGCGTGCTCATCATCGGAAGCGGGCCGGCGGGCTATACCGCCGCGATCTACGCGGCCCGCGCGGGTCTCGAGCCCTTGATGCTGGCGGGCCTCGAGTTCGGCGGACAGCTCATGATCACGACCGAGGTGGAGAACTATCCCGGCTATCCCGACGGCGTGACCGGCCCGGTGATGATGGAAGACCTGCAGAAGCAGGCGGAGCGCTTCGGGACGAAGGTCCTGCTCGAGGACGCGACGGCCGTCGATCTCTCCAGGCGTCCCTTCCAGGTCGAGACGGCGGGAGCGGTGCATACGGCCGACGCCCTGGTCGTGGCGACCGGAGCCTCGGCTCGTTGGCTCGGCCTCGAGTCCGAACGCAGGCTCCAGAACAAGGGTGTCTCCGCCTGTGCGACCTGCGACGGCGCGCTCTTCCGTGGAAAGCCGATGGCCGTGGTCGGCGGCGGCGATACGGCGATGGAGGAGGCCCTCTTCCTCGCCCGTTTCGCGACCCGGGTGACGATCGTCCATCGGCGCGGCGAGCTGCGCGCCTCGAAGATCATGCAGGAGCGGGCTCTCGAGAACGAGAAGATCGAGCTCGCCTGGCATTCCGAGGTCGACGAGGTGCTGGGCGACGACTTCGTGACCGGCGTGCGACTGCGGGATACCCGGGATGGATCGACCCGACGGCTCGACGTCGACGCCCTCTTCATCGCCATCGGCCATCAGCCCAATACGCGGCTCTTCGAAGGCCAGCTCGACATGGACGACTCCGCGTACCTGAAGGTCGAGGCCGGCACGACGCGGACCTCGATCGAGGGCGTCTTCGCCTGCGGAGACGTCGCCGACCCGATCTACCGACAGGCGGTCACCGCCGCCGGAACCGGATGCATGGCCGCGATCGACGCGGAGCGCTGGCTGGCAGAGCAGGGGATCGCCTAGTCCTCACGGGGCGGTCGCCAGGGAGCCCCGAGATGGGTCTCACGAGAGAGCAGCTCGTACAGCTCACGAATCGTTCCCCGGACATGATCATCGCGACCGATCGCAAGGGACGCGTGATCTACTACAACGACGGCGCTCAGCGCAATCTCGGCTTCGCCACCGAGGAGGTCCTGGGAGAGTTCGTCGGGATGTTCTACCCCTCCGTCGACGAGGCGCGTCGCGTCGGCGACGCGATGCGCAGCCCCTCCCACGGCGGCGAGGGCGTCGTCGGCACTCTCGAGACGACCTTCGTCTCCCGGCAGGGCGAGGAGATCCCGGTCGCGATCTCGGGCACGCTCCTCTTCGACGAGCACGGCGAGGAGGAGGGGACCATCGGCTTCGCCAAGGATCTTCGCGAGATCCTCCACAAGGATCAGCTGGCGACGCTCGGCGAGGTCGCCATCGGCCTCTCCCACGAGATCAACAATCCGCTCGCGGTGATCGTGAACCAGGCCGAGCTGCTCGAGAACGACGTGGCTCGGCTGGCGGGCGAGTCGGACTGCTCCGTGGAGAACGAGCGGCTGGACGCGATCAAGCGCGAGGTCGCGCGGATCACGGAGATCGTCGAGCGACTCGGCGAGATGGTGGCCACGGACAAGTACGAGACGATCCACTACGTCGGGCCCGCCCGGATGGTCGACCTGCGGGCCGAGCACCGGAAGAGCCGCGAGCCGGATCCGCGACTCGCCGGTCTGCGCATCCTGGTCGTCGACGACGATCCGGGCATCAGTCGCTCGCTCGAGGAGATTCTCGAGGTGGACGGCTGCTCGGTCGAGACCGCGGAGGACGGCGAGAGGGCGCTCCAGAAGCTCCAGGAGTCCGAGTTCGATCTCGTGCTCTCGGACGTGGTGATGCCCAGGATGGACGGCTACGAGCTCTACCTCGAGGTCCAGAAGCGGTTCCCGCACATGCCGGTGCTGATGATGACCGCCTTCCACTACGACAAGGATCACATCATCAAACGCAGCCGGATGAAGGGGCTGGAGGGTGTGATCTTCAAGAAGCCGGTCGATCCCGACCGCCTGCGGTCCACCATCGCCGAGCTGGTCGACAAGGGCTGAGACGTCGTGTTCGAGACCCTGCACGTAGAGCACGAGACGCCCATCGCGGAGATCCGACTCGACCGGCCGGCCCGGCTGAACCCGCTCTCCACCCAGACGCTCCGTGAGCTGGCCGCGGCGGCCCGACATCTCGACGCACAGCGCCATGTCAAGGTCGTGCTGGTCCGGGGTGCAGGGCGGGCCTTCTCGGCCGGCGCCGATCTCGAGAGCTTCACGAGCCGACAGGAGCTCTCGACGCGCGAGGTGGCGGAGCTCGGCCGGCAGATGGCGGACGCGATCGAGGCCATGCGGGCCATCACGATCGCGGCCATCCAGGGTTGGTGCGTCGGGGGCGGGCTGGTGCTGGCCGCGGCCTGCGACCTCCGGATCGCGACCCCACGGACACGCTTCTCGATCCCGGAGGTCGATCTCGGCATCCCGCTGGCCTGGGGCGGCATTCCGCGTCTGGTCCGCGAGATCGGACCGGCGCTCACGAAGGAGCTCGTCCTCACCTGCCGTCCCTTCGATGCCGAGGAGGCGAAGGCCGCCGGATTCCTGAACCGGATCGTCGCCGAGGAGGCCCTCGACGAGGAGGCGCAGACGCTGGCCGGGTCGCTCTGCCGCAAGGCCTCGCATGCGCTCTTCTCGACCAAACGTCACGTGAACGCCGTCACCGACCAGATGGTCGGCACGATGCGGAGCTGGGCCGACGCGGACGGGCTCGTGACGGCCTTCGGCGACGAGGAGTGCGCGAGAGCGCGCCGCGACTACCTCGCCTCGCGCGCCTCGAGATCCTCCGGCTCCCGCGGCGACCCTTAGGCGCCGGATCCGGCCTGCGCGTCCTGCGCGACCTCGATCCAGATCGCCCGGGCGACGCCTCGGCAGCGCCGCTCCGCGTCGAAGAGCGCCGTCCCTGTGACGTGCTTGCGGCCCGAGTGTTCGATCGACCACGAGACCACGACATGGGGCCGCCCGATCCGCACCGGGCCGTCGATCCGGGCGCTCAGCTCGCCGAGGAGGACGAGCGCGCCTTCGGGCTGTGGAAACGAGAAGCAGCCGGGACAATCGAGCGCCGACCAGATGAAGACGGGATCGATCTCGTCTTCGGCGGCCGCGCTCGGGGCCCGAGCCGCCTCCCAGCGGTCGGCAGCGCCCGGCCGGGCGGAGCGCGCGAGCGAGGGATGGGGAGTCCAGGGGGCAGCGAAGACGCCCTCCCCGGCCCGCTGCCCGGCCATCCGCTCTCCGGGAGCCAGCGGTCCCGGAAAGAGCCGCATCCCGTCGCCCTCTTCGCGATCCGGTCCACAGACGAAGCAGGTCGGCAGGGGATGATGCTGGAAGCCCCGAAAGGCCTTCGAGGCCGCCGTGGCCTCCTCGAGGCCCGGCGGAGCCGGCGGCTCGATCTCGAGCCGCGTCGGCCAGCCCGCCGCGATCGCCGTCTCGCCGTGGAAGAGCCCGACGCCGTCGCCCTCGATCGCAGTCAGACGCAGATCGGTGTCGAGCGGTGGAGGCGAATGCAGTCGCACGCGTGCCGCGCCCGGAATCGAGCGGGCGATCTCGCCGCAGACATAGCCCCCGTTTCCGGAGGCGGGGGGACCGTTGAAGCGCGGATCGATGCGAAGAATGCGTTCCATGCGGCTCCTGCGGCGCGCGGGCCCGGGTCCCAACGAGACACGAGCCCTTCGATTCAGCGCTGGATCTCGATGCCGGCGGCCGACAGGCGCTGCTGGACCTTCTCCTGGAAGGCCGGAATGCGGTCGAAGGCCGCCTGCTGGAGCGCCATCCCCGCCTCCTGGGCGATCCGGGGCATGATCCGGGTGGTCTTCTGGCCGAGCGGCGTGCGGTAGAAGGCGATCAGCTCCTGCATCTCCTCGCGACTGAAATGCGCCTCGTAGATCGGCGCGTGCAGATCGGTGAGATAGTCGATGTCGCCGAAGGTCGGGCCGAACTCCGCCCGCGCCTCTTCGGTCACGGCGCTTCGGATGGAGGCGTCGATCGGAGTCCCCGTGGATGCGATCGAGGCGAGCGTCTGCTGTGCCATGAGATCGGAGATCTGCTCGCCCATCGAGTCCGAGCCGGTGACCTCGAGAAAGGTCTTCACCGTCGTGCGGTAGGCGTCGGAGACCCCGGCCTCGTCTTCGGCCGGAGCCGACGAGGGGAGCCCGAGCATGAGCCCGATGCTCAGGAGGCCGACCGCCACGCTGCCCGCAAGCCGCCTCACGACGGGTCTTCCGGCAGGTCTGGCGAGAGAGAGCACGAGCGCCCGCCCTCCGGAGCGACCGAGCGGGCGTCCGGGAAGATGGGGCGGGCGAGAGGGCACGAGGCGTCGGCGCATGAGGGCTCCTGGATGGCTGGGGCGAGCGGGGCCGTGGGAAGCCGTTCGACGACCACGGCCTCAATCGTTCGGGCGCATGGTAAGAGCCCCGATGCGGGAATGCCCGCCCGCCTCCCCGCAGGCCTCCCCGCAGGCCTCCGCGAAGGCCGCTCCCCGCAGATCGGCGGTCGCGCACCGGTCTTCACCTCGCAGATTCGCTCTCCGACGCGCGGGCAGCGTCGCAGCCAGAGCGAGCCCGGAGACCTCTTCGGCGCCCGCGGCCAGGAGGCAATCCGCGGCGGCCTCGAGGGTGCTTCCCGTCGTCAGGACGTCGTCGATCAGCCAGATCCGGAGGCCGGGCTCGATGCGGCCTCCCGTCCTGAAGGCGAGCCGGACGTTCTCCCGGCGTGATCTGCCCTGCAGGCCCGCTTGCGGGGGCGTCGGGCGGACCCGGAGCAGCCAGCCGGGACGAGGCCGGCAACCGAGCTCTCGGGCGGCCGTTCGGGCGATCCACTCCGCCTGGTTGAAGCCCCGCTCTCGTCGCCTCTGCGCATGCAGGGGGATCGGGACGAGGGCATCCGGGGGATTGCCGAGCGTCCCGCGAGCCCGCACGGCGAGCTCCCGGGAGAGCAGCCCGATGACGCCTGCCAGCTCGGGCGGCGGTCCGAAGGGGCCCGGTCGGCGCTTGAACCCCGGAAGCCAGCTCCGAGCCGGCCCCTCGTAGCGCAGCAAGGCATGGCAGGCATGGAGCGGGGAGCCGTCGGCGAGGCATCCGGGACAGCCCGCCGCGCCCGCGTCGAAGAGCCCGGGCTCGGCTCCTCGACCGAGCGGCATCCGGCTGCCACAACGCGGACAGCCATCCGCCGTCCGCCACCAGGGCAGCCGCCGCAGGCATCCGCCGCAGAGACTGGACGAGGAGACTTCGAGGGCCACGCGGCAGACGAGACATCGGGGCGGGGCGATCAGGTCGAGCAGGGCCGAGACGAGCCGCATCGGAGGCTCCCTTCTACGTCCTACGTCCGGCGTCCGACCTCCGACGGATCCAGGACGGCTGTCCGCCCGGACCCTGCACTCGCCTTCTAGAGGCGATCTCAGCGGGCGTCAGGCGGCGGGGCTGCCCACATCCTCGGCGGCGTGAAGCGGGTCGGAGGACGCGGGCTCGGGGTCCGCCTCGACGCCCTCGATGCCGAGGTCGATCCGCGGCGCGTCGCGCCACAGCCGCTCGAGATCGTATTGCGTGCGGGTCTCCGGGTCGAAGACGTGAACGATCGCATCGTTGCAATCGATCAACACCCAGCTGCCGTCATCCAGGCCCTCGACGCCGAGGGGCGGATCTCCCTCCGCCTTCAGCTTCTCCAGGATGGCACTGGCGATCGAGCGGACCTGTCGGTCCGAGCGACCGGTGAGGATCACGAACGTATCCGCAAAGGAGGTGAGCTCGCGCATCTCGAGGACGACCGGCCGCTCGGCCTTTCGTTCGAGCGCGGCCTCGACGATCCATCTCGCCTTCTGGACCGGGGCGGTCTCGTTCTCTTCCATCATGCCTTCTCCTCTCGCCTGTGCGCTCCTGCTCGCTCGCTCTCGCCGCCGGTCTGCGCGGAGGCATAGCAGCCGCTCTTCTCGATCGATCGACGAACGGCCTCCGGGACGAGGTAGCGGATCGAGCGACCCTCGCGCCGGGCTCGCCTCAGGGCGCTCGACGAGATGTCGAGCGCGGTGATGGGTACCAGCTCGATTCGCGTGTCCGCCTTCCGATGACGGGCCAGGCGTCCATCGCCGTCGATCTCGAAGGCTCCGCGGACGCTCTTCGGCATCCGGTCGATGAGCCGATCCAGCTGTCCGGGTGGCCGGGTCGTCACGGCGAAGTCGGCCAGCTCGAAGAGCCTCTCCGGCTCCCGCCACTCTCCCATCTCCGCGAAGGCGTCCTCGCCCACGATGAAGACGGGGGGGCGACCCTCGGGCTCGCGGGCCCGGATGGCGGCCAGGGTGTCGACCAGATAGGAGCGGCCGGGGCGATCGATCTCGATCCGATCGACGGCGAAGCCTTCGTTTCCCGCGATCGCGAGCTCGACCCACTCCAGACGCTGCTCGGCCGAGGCGATCGGATCGGAGCGCTCGGAACGCTTGTGGGGCGGGATGGCGCTGGGAATGAAGAGCACCCGCTCGAGCTCGAGCGCCTCCCGGACCTCCTCTGCGGCCCGGAGATGGCCGAGATGGACGGGGTTGAAGGTGCCTCCGAGAAGACCGACCCGCGGACCCTGCTCTGTACCGCTCAGCCGCCGCGAAGCTGCCCCTCCCCCATCAACACGAACTTGCGGGTCGTGAGTCCTTCGAGTCCCATGGGGCCATAGGCATGGAGCTTCGAGGTCGAGATGCCGATCTCTGCGCCCAGTCCGAGCTGGAACCCGTCGGCGAAGCCCGTCGAGCAGTTGATGCCGACGGTCGACGAGCTCACCCGGCGTAGCCAGGCCTGACTGTTCCCATAATCGTTGGTGACGATGATCTCCGTGTGGTTCGAGCCGTAGCGTCGGATGTGCGCGATCGCGTCGTCGATGGAGTCGACGACCCGGACCGCCAGGATCGGAGCCAGGAACTCCTCGTGCCAGTCCGACTCCTGAGCCGGCATGGCTTCGCTCCAGACCCGACAGGTCGTCTCGCAGCCGCGGATCTCGACGCCCGCCTCGTGCAGATCCTTCAGCACCGCGGGCAGCACGGTCTGCGCAGCGTCCCGGTGGCAGAGAAGCGTCTCCAGCCCGTTGCAGACGGGCATCTGCCGGAGCTTGGATTCGTGGACGATCGCCACCGCCATCTCGGGGTCGGCGCTGGCGTCCAGGAAGACATGGCAGACGCCGGCGTCGTGCGAGATCACCGGGATCGTCGACTCGGCGACGACCTTGCGAATCAGACCCGGTCCGCCGCGCGGGATCACCAGGTCGATCATGTCGTGCAGCCCGAGGAGGACGTCGATGGCGGCCCGGTCCGGCGTCGGCACGATCGTGATCGCGTCCTCCGGCAGGCCGACGTCCCGCGCCGCCGCCCGCAGCTCTTCGCCGAGCGCGAGGTTCGAGTGGATCGCCTCCGAGCCGCCGCGCAGCAGGACGGCGTTGCCCGCCTTCACGCAGAGGGCCGCCGCGTCGACGGTCACGTTCGGCCGCGACTCGTAGATCATCGCGATCACGCCCAGGGGAATCGCCATCCGACCCACGCGCAGACCGTTGGGGCGAACGCTGTGATCCGTGATGCGGCCGACGGGGTCGGGCAGGGCGACGACGTCCCGCAAGCCCTGGATCATGTCCCGCCACTTTCCGTCCGACAGACCCAGCCGATTGCGCAAGGGCTCGGCCACGCCCTTGTCCATCGCCGCCGCCACGTCCCGGGCGTTCGCCTGCAGGATCTGCTCACGGCCGTCCTCGAGCCGCTCGGCGACCCGCAGGAGCCAGGCGTTCTTGCGCTCGGTCGGCAGCTCTCCCAGCGTCTCCGAGGCCTCGAGGGCCCGGGCGGCGAGATTCCGGATGAGGCTCTCGAGACCCTCGCGCGTGTCCGCCGTCGGGGAATCGGAGCTCATCGGGCGTCGACTCCGGCTTGCCTCGTACTCATCGGGATCCGTTCCTCTCCGCCTCTCCGCCTCTCCGCCTCTCCAGCCCGGGCTCGGGCCCGGCCCGTCCGCGCCCGCGTCCTCACACGGACGGCTCGATCGCGGACGGGGAGCGGTCGCCGGGGTCGGCCGGAAGATCGGGCGACAGGGCGAGGTCATCGCGGTGGATCACCTCGTCTCCCTGGCTGTATCCTAGCAGCTGCTCGATCTCACGGGTCGAGCGTCCGGCGAGACGACTCACGTCCTTGGACCCGTAGGCGACGAGCCCACGCGCCACCTCTTCTCCGCTCTCGGTGACGCAGCGGACCGGGTCACCGATCCCGAACTCACCCTCCACGCGCAGGATGCCCGCGGGCAGCAGGCTGCGTCCGTCCCGGACCAGCGCTCGGACCGCCCCCGCGTCGAGGACGAGGCGTCCACGCGTGCGAGCCGTGAAGGCCAGCCAGTGCTTGCGGCTCCTCAGTCGGTCTCCCGGGGCGAAGAGCGTCCCGTGCTGCTCGCCCGCCACGAGCTTCTCGAGGATCCCGCCCACCCGGCCATGACACAGGATGGTGGCAGCCCCCGCACGAGCCGCATTCCGCGCGGCCTCGAGCTTCGTGACCATGCCGCCACTGCCGAAGCGCGTGCCGGCGCCCGAGGCGGCCCGGGCGATGGCCGGCGTGATCCTCTCCACCGTCTGGATCAGCGGTGGATGCGGGAGGCCGGGCTCGGGCGCGCGCTCGTAGAGGCCCTTCACATCGGTGAGGATCACCAGCAGGTCGGCCTCCACGGCGTTCACGATCGTCGCCGCGAGGTTGTCGTTGTCGCCGAAGCGGATCTCCTCCGTGACGACGGTGTCGTTCTCGTTGACGATTGGCACGACGCCGAGACGCAGGAGCTCCAGCATCGTATGGCGCGCGTTCAGGAACCGCTCGCGATCCTGGAGGCCTGAGCGCGTGAGCAGGATCTGGGCGACGGGGTGTCCATGCCGCGCGAAGCGGCGCTGGTAGAGCTCCACCAGTCCGATCTGTCCGACCGCGGCCGCGGCCTGCTTCTGTCGGACGGACTCGCCGGCGTGACTCCAGCCCAACCGATGGGCGCCGACGGCGATGGCGCCCGAGGAGACGAGCACGACCTGGCGCCCGCCCGCGATCACGCGAGACACGTCGCGCGCGAGCGCCGTGAACTTCGCGGGTCGCAGCCGTCCTTCCCGGGTGAGGGTGCTCGTGCCGACCTTCACGACGATGCGCCGCGCGCGCGGGACGACCGCCCAGGGGCTCTCGGGCGTCGGCGTCTCGTCCGTCGACGTCGACCTCGCGCGTGTCATCGGGGATCTCCTCCGCTGCGCTTCCGCTCGGCAGCCGCGGCTCGCTCCTCGGCTCGCCGCGTCTCGTCGAGAGCCTCGAAGATCGCACGCACGAGCGCGTCGATCCCGGCGCCCACGGCCGCGGAGATCCGGAGCGGACGGATCCCCCGCGCCTCGAGCCGGGTGAGGAGATCGCCCAGGATCGCCTCGTCGTGGACCAGGTCGCATTTGCTGAGCACCACGATCTCGCGACGCTCGAGCAGCTTCGGCTGGTAGCGCCCGAGCTCTCGCCGGATCGCCTCGTGATCGCCGATCAGATCACGACCCTCGACCAGCATCGCTTCGACGTCGAGGAGATGGACGAGAGCCCGGGTCCGCTCGACGTGGCGCAGGAACTGATGTCCGAGGCCGGCGCCGTCGCTCGCCCCCTCGATCAGCCCCGGGATGTCGGCGACGACGCATCGGCGATCGTCGAGCTCCACGACGCCAAGCGAGGGCACGAGGGTCGTGAAGGGGTAGCTGGCCACGCGCGGTCGCGCGGCCGAGATGCGTCGGAGCAGCGTCGACTTGCCCGCGTTCGGAAAGCCCACGAGGCCCACGTCGGCCAGCAGCTTGAGGGAGAGGCGGATCCGACGGCTCTCGGCGGGCTTGCCGGGGGTCGCGAAGTCGGGAGCCTGGCGCGTCGAGGTCTTGAAGCGGGCG
>CAYXLY010000090.1:0-12171 GCA_964466005.1 uncultured Spirochaetaceae bacterium
CTTCTACAGCGGACACGTGGTCGCGATCACCGAGACCGGAGACAAGCATGCGGATCTTCGAGACGTCTCGGCCGGTCTTCGTCTGCTCCATTCGGGTCCCGTCCGGATCGCCCTCGCGGCGGAGCTCGAGACGCCCTTCGGCACCTGGCGGAAGATCCTCCACCTCTACCGGAGTCATTCGAGAATGGACCTGATCCACGACCTCGCCTTTCACGAGGCGCGTCTGGCGAGCCTTCGTCTCGGTCTCTTCACGTTCCTCCCCGACTCCTTCGACCGCGAGACCCTCCGGTACGGCGCGGTGCACGGCGGGACGGCGCCCGAGTGGCATGCCTTCGAGCCCGGCGCCTCGATCGCGCAGTCGGCCGCGGTCTCCGCCTCGGTCTCCGCCACGTCCTGTCTCGGTGCCACGGAAGGCTGGGTCGCAGTGGAGGATGCCGAGAAGGGCGTCCTCGTCGAGCGTCGGCTCGCCGAGGCGGCCGTCGCGCCTCTGCTCGACTTCGCCGAGGTCGACGATCGGTTCTTCTGCCGCCTGAGCCACACGGCGGCGGAGACGGACGAGACGCGAGCGACCTTCGTGCGGGGCCGGCGACGCTTCTCGTTCTCGGTCCAGGCCTACCGCCGGCGGGATGGGGCTCCGACCCGCGAGGCCGCGCTCCGGGATCAGGGCCTCGTCTATCGAACGGAATCCGGCGTGGGCGTCACGAGTCAGGGCTGAGACGAGGCCCATCGAGCCGCTCGCCGTCCCAGGGAAGGGTCCCGATCAGGGCCCCGGGAAGAGGCATCGGGGCTCGCGGCTCGGCCGCGCTCCGGACTCCTGCGACGGGTCCGATCAGGATGCGAGCGACCCGGCCAGACGCTCGAGCAGCCCCCTCGCTCGCTCGACGCCGACCTCGACGCTCCGGAGCTGAGCGAGGGAGGATTCGATCGCCCGAGCGGGCGTCTGCTCGTCACCGTAGGTGCGGCAAAGATCCGCGTGAGTCGCCTGGAGCTCCGGCTGAAGAACGTCGTCGAGCCAGGGAATCGCGTCCAGAGCCTTCGAGATGGCGGCCTGCCTCTTCCTCGTCCGCTTCAAGAGCTGGATCACCCGACCCGGCGCAGGCTCTCGTGCGAGCTCTTCGAGACGTCGCTCTGCCTCGTCGGCAGCTCGTCGGGCGTCCGTCTCCAGGGCATCGAGGGCCTGTCGGGCCTCCTCGATCCTCGAATCGAAGACGTCCGGCTTGGGAGCCGACCACCCCTTCAGGCGATCCTGTAGGGTGCGGCGTGCGTCGAATGCCTCGCCGAGGTCGGCCTCGATCGCGGCGAAGGGCTCGTGCAGGACCTTCGGGATCCGGGCTCCGCCCTCGGTGCAGTTGACGAGCGTGACTCCAGCTCGCTCGAGGCTGGCCGCCATGCTCGTGTACTGATCGATGAAGGACGCGTAGGCGCGTGAAGTCGGGACCTTGTCGCCCCTCCAGCCTTCGACCCAGAAGGTCTGCTGGGCGGGGTTGCGCAGCTCCCAGTTCAGGCTCGCGAACTGGGCATGCTTCGCCTCCACGTTCTTCCAGCGGAAGCGACCGTCTTCACAGAGCTCGAAGCCGGTCTCGGCGTAGGCGGAGCCGCGTGCGTAGGCCTCGCCATCGGTGAAGGCGAGGTCCTGGCCCAGCAGCACGATGCGCCTTGCCCCGAGCGCCGCCGCGATCGCGACGGTGCCGTGGGCGACGGAGCCGCCGCCGATCAGGAACTGCTCGTCGCCCAGCACCTCGTAGAGCCACCGGGCCAGCTTGTTGGACTCCGGCGTGCCCACGAAGCGCGTCGCCACGGGACACTCGAAGAGGCTGGGATCGACATCGGGCGTCACGACGAGGTTCAGCGACTCGGAGGAGCCGCCCTTCTCGAGCTGGTGGACCACCGGCAGGCTCTCCAGCACATGAACGAGGTCGGGCTCGAGCCCGGCCTCTCGCAGGGCACCGACGGCCTGGCCGATCGAGAGCAGCAGCACCCGGTCGCGCACGCGCTTCAACGCGGGCAGCTGCTTGGTGAGCGAGGGCCCCGCACAGGCCACGACCGCGGTGCGGCCGGAGAAGGCGCCGTGGAGCCGCGAGAGGCTGGGGGTCTCCCGCAGAGATCGGCCGTTTCCGGCGGTGATCGTCGCCCACTGGACGAGCATCTGGACGCGCGTATGCACGGCGATGTCGGCGGCGCTCTTGGCCTGGGCGATGCGATCGACGGCCTCCCGGATCGTCTTCGGAGCGAGCCGAAGGAGGGAGGGCAGCGGAAACACGCCCATCCGCAGGCCGGAAGTGTAGAGATGGGACACGAAGGCATGGAGATCGCCCGTGTCCTCGACGAGGTAGACGTCGGATCGCGAGAGGATCTCGCGCTGCGACCGTGCGCCGAGCGCGGCGCGCAGTCGCGCACGGGAGGGCTCGAAGACGACGAGCGGGCATCGGTTGCGGGCTCGGAAGGCCTCGAGGTGATGGCCGAGGCCGAAGCCCAGCGCGATCATCAGGTCGGGATCCGTGCGGTCCATCTCCTCGGCCATCCGCAGGCCTTCGGTCTCGGGCGCGTAGGCCGAGGCGAGCAGGAGGCCGCTCTCGGTGATCGTCGGCACGCCGCTCGGCCCGATCCCGAGCTCGACCCCCTCGCCGGTCTCCGCTTCGAGCGCGGCAGCGAGCTCGGGGCTGCGCTGCCGGAGCAGGTCGAGGTTCTGCGCGAAGATCATGGAAGCGTCCAAGCCGGGTTCCCTCTGGTAGGCCGCGTCTGCGCAGGGACTGCGCACGAGATGCTCTCGCGGGATATCGAGCTTCGACGGCCGCTTCTTGAGCCGTAAAGGCGGCTTCGGGTCCGGATCCGTCGGGCCTCACCGGCGATCGATCGATCCGTCCCCGGGTCTTTTCTTCGATCTGTTGGGGGGAATGCCCGAATTCGGGCGATTGGCATGAAGAGTCGAGGGGATTCCAGCCGATAGGACGGAAGCTGCCGGCTCGAGTGCAGGCAGGAACGCAGGGAGAGCGCATGCCGGAGGCGAGGATGGAGAAGACGGTTGCGATCGTGCAGGCCCACGCGCGGGGCTGGGACGGAGCGAAGGACTACTCCCTCTACGAGGTCGAGGGGCGCCCGGTCGTGCAGCACACGATCGAGCGGCTTCTGGCGACCCGGGGCATCGAGGCGCCGGACTGCTGCATCGCGGTCCCGGACGATCCGGCAAACGACGCCTTCGAGCCGATCGCCCGCGCGACGGGCACTCGTGTCTTCCGGGGGTCGGCCCACGACGTGGCCGCCCGGCTGCTCGGTGCGGCCGATGCCCATGGGGCGACCCGCATCCTCCACGTGATGGGTCAGCATCTCTTCCTGATTCCGGAGCTGCTCGAGGAGATGCTCGAGAGACAGGCGGAGCGGGACCTCGATCTCGTCCAGGCGCCGATCAACTTCGAGATGCGCTTCACGGGAATCGTCGTCCGGGTCGAGGCTCTGCGGCGCGCCGCGGCGGAGATCGGGGCGCTTCCGGAGCCGGAACGAACCCGACTGCGGGTTCGGCCGCTCTCGTACCTCCACGAGCAGACTCCGGCAGAGCGGATGCACGTGATCCCGCCGGAGGCGCTTCCGCGCTACTCCGAGTCGGAGCTTCGTCGTTTGCGCGAGCTCGCGAGGCAGATGTACTGCGACGAACGCGCCTCCTGTGATCGCGCCCATGCCTTCCAGCCCGGCAACTACAACGAGCTCCGCTACCTCTTCGCACGCGATCGGCTGAAGGCCGACGACGTCGTGATCGATGCGGCCTGTGGCGTCGGCTACGGGGCCGAGATGCTGGCCGAGCGCTGCCGTCGGGTCGTCGGCGTGGATCTCGACGAGACCGCCGTCGCGGCGGCCCGATCGCGCTGTCGAGGCCGGAGCGAGATCCGCTTCGAGCAGGGCGACGCCTGCGCGATCGCGGAGCCGGACCGAAGCTTCACGGCCTTCGTGAGCCTGGAGACGATCGAGCATGTCGAGGATCCGGACGCCTTCTGCCGCGAGGTGAAGCGCTTGCTCGTGCCCGGCGGTCGCTTCATCTGCTCGACGCCCCAGAACCTCTTCGGAGAGATTCCGATCAACCCCTGGCATCTGCGCGAGTTCAGCCTGGAGCAGTTCCGCTCGCTTCTCGAGCGCCATTTCGTGGACGTCGAGATCCACGGCGCGGTCAACGGCGTGCTGACGCGCGGCGAGATCGGCAACAACATGATCGCGGTGGCGCGGCGCCGGCCGGTGGAGCTGCGACGCTCCCGGGAGCGTTCGGTCGGTCCGCTTCCGGCCTGAGAGGAGACGCCGCGGGGTGTCGTAGAGGGGGCCGGAGAGACCCGCGAGGGGAGGCCGACCCGCTTCACGCGCGGCGATCCGCGCAGCCCGAGGACGCGTCGAGGCTCAGACGTCTGGCTTGCGAGCGAGCAGGCCGCAGGTCCGTCCGACCGAGGCACGCGCGAGGGAGCGATAGAGCATCAGCAGGTCCTCGACGCGTCCCGTCTCGATCAGGGCGCGTTCGAAGCGCATGCGTCGCGCGTGGCAGGTCGCACCGGTCTCGGGCTGCCCGACGTAGTCCTCGCCCATCAGCAGGAAGATCTCGATCGGGAAGGAAGCGAGTCGATCGATCTCCTGGAGGCCGTGGCTCGCGAGGAGATTCGACAGGCTCTCGTAGCCGAAGTAGTTCAGGTGATAGCGGGGGGCGACCCACCAGGCACTCTTCTCGAGCCGTTCCCGGGCGGTCTCCTGAAAGACGTTGAAGTCGTTGGGAACCTCGATGTAGGCGAGACCGCCCGGAGCGAGCAGGGAGGCGATGCGGGCGACGCAGGCCTCGGGGTCGAGGACGTGCTCGAGGACCTGGGCGCTATGGACGACGTCGAAGCTTCCCGACGCGTCGCCCCCAGGATAGTCGAGCAGCTCCCCGCAGAAGACCTCGAGGCCGTAGCGCTCGCGAGCCCATCGGGCTGCGCTCCGGGAGGGCTCGATCCCCGTCGGCTGCCAACCTGCCTCGCGGAAATGATCGAGCAGGAATCCGCCGGAGCTTCCGACGTCGAGAATCCGTCGTCGCGAGACGGGCAGGGCGCGCTCCATGAGCGTTCGTCGCATCGACCAGGTGGCATCCCAATAGGCCCGCTCGGCCTCCATCCGGCTCAGGTAGTCCGAGTGGTCGACGTCGTAGAAGTCCTCGCCGTAGAGCTCACGGAGAGCCTCGGCGCTCGGCCTCGGCCAGACCTGCCAATAGCCGGAGGGTGCCCGTCGGAGCTCGGCCGGGCCGTCCAGGCCTTCGAGCCTCCGGCGCGTCGGGAACGGGCCCGGCTTCGGCGCGTGGATCATCGAGGTCGGATCAGGAGACAGGGACATGGCTTCCTCTCGTGTTCACGCCGGGGACCCGGCCGAGCTCCGCGGACGAGGTGATCTCTTCCAGCTTCTCGACGATTCGTCTCGCGCCGATCCCCCCATCGAGAGCGGAGAGGGCGAGACGGGCGCTCGAGCGCTGCCAGTCGGGGGCTTCGAGTGCCTGGCGGAGTCCGCTCTCGAGCGACGCGTCGACGAGCTCGCGGGCGAAGCCGAGATGCCTCCCGATTCCGCGGGCCTCGAGCGCGCGCGCGAGGCGGTCGTCGGCGGCGTGGTGCGTGATCGAGACGAAGGGCGTGCCCAGCCAGGCGAGCTCGGCGAGGCTCGTGCCGAAGCCCGCCACGGCCAGTCGCGCTCGGCTCATCCGATACGCCATGGCTTCGCGCGAGAGAGCCCGGTGGACCCGCCATCCCGCGGCGGAGAGCTGCGCAGCGGCGGCGTCGGCCTCCCGGAAGCCCGGGCCGAGGACGACGTGCCGCGTGGCGATGCCGGGGCCGTCGATCGTCGAAGACTCCAGCAGTCGACGGACGACCGGCGCCACCCGCAGCGTGACGCCGTGAGGATCGGAGCCGCCGAGCGAGAGCAGGAGCTCGTCTCGCGGCTCGAGCGGGAGTCGCCTCGTGCCGAGATGGGCCTTCGAGAGGACGGCATAGCGAGGGCCGGCGATGTGGTCTGCGCTCTCGACGGGAAGGGCGTGGAGCGAGGGGCCGATCGTGAGTCGCGCTCGATCGCGAGCCCGGTCGTCGTCGAGCACGACGGTCGGCACGCCGGCACGCTCGCACCGGTCGAGCCACGGGGCCTTCTCTCCGGGAATGTCGAGGAGGGCGAGGTCCGCCGGCCGTGACCCGGGCCATGCGGTCCAGGGACGGATCTCGGGGCAGCCCGAGGCCTCCGCGAGCCGATCGGCTGCGTTCTCGTCCCCGGCCAGATGGAGCCGAACGCTCCAGCCCCTGTGGCGAGCCTCGGCGGCGATGGCGCCCCCTCGCATGACGTGACCGAAGCCCACGTCCGGCCCGCCGGCGAGGACGAGGTCGAGGCATCTGCCCTGGGCGCTCATGGCTGGGCCGGTCTCCAGGTGCTGCGCAGGGCACGGAGCGGTCGCAAGCCGTCGGAAGGATCCGCTCGCCAGGAGCGCTCGGAGGCCTCGATCCGGCTCGGTCGCTTCTCGCCGTCGCCTTCGGCCACGGTCGCGATCCGGACCTGGCGGATCGTCTCCTGCATGGCCTCGGGCAGCCAGCAATGGCCGGTCTCGAACTCGTCGCCCGTTCCCTCGAGATCGAGATGGAACTCGACCATCCCGGTCGGATGGGCGTGGACGGCACGGTGGATCACGCCGGGCTCCACCGTGTGATCGGACCATCCGGCCCGGATCCGCAGCGGCCGGCGGCGGCTCCCGAAGCCGGCGAGGGTGTCGATGGCCTGGAGGTTGGCCTCGGCGGCGGGAGCGGGATAGCCCGACACGCAATGCAGCAACGTCAGGTCGCGGCCCCCCGCCTCCTCGATGACGTCCGCGGCATGAGCGACCTCGTCGAGGGTCGCCATCCCCGTCGAGAGGACGATCGGCAGCCCGGTGCGCGCGCAGGCGACGAGAAGATCGTCCCAGAGAAGCTCGTAGGAGGCGATCTTCAGGAAGTCCACGAAGGGGGCGAGCGCCTCGACGGCTTCGAGATGGAAGGGCGTGCAGCCGAACTCGATGCCTCGGGCCCGGCAACGCTCCGCGATCGGAGCGAGGAACTCGAGGGGCAGCTCCCAGCGGCGGCGGGCCCGATGCATGGGGCTTCTCTGCAGGATCTCCGGAGCGAAGAGCTGATCGATCCGGAAGAGCTGGTACTTCACGCCGTCGCATCCGATCTCTGCGGCGCGATCCACGAAGCGAAGAGCCCGATCGAGGCTTCGCTGATGATTGCTCGAGACCTCGGCGACGAAGCGCACGGAGTCGTCCCTTCGTTGCCCTTCGAGGTCTCGTTCTGAGATGCGTCGTTCCAATTCGAAATCTCCGGTGACGGAATCGAGCCGGAGGGGGCGCGTTCCTGCCGCCCTCTCTATGGCCATGCGTGCGACAGCGATGGCGTGTGCAATCGCCATGCCTCTGTTCTGCGGAGCTCGACGGAGCCTGCCGGAGCCCACACCTCGCGGCCGAGCGGTCTGATGTCGAGTGGGGCAGGGCTGCTCGGAATGGACTCGAAGCTTGCGAATCCATTGGCATGTCTCTTGCTGAGTGACACTCGTCGGCGACAGGTCGAAGACGCCAGGGCGATGTTCGAGAAGAGGGCGCGAAGGTTCGCGACGGGAGAGCAGCGCCTCGTCCGGTGGGATGCGCCGCTCGAAGGGACTCGCCGGAGCGGGAGTCGGACGCAGGTCGGAGGTGGCCTGCGCAGAGCCGTCGGAACGGAGAAGGCAGTGGGAAGCTCGATGGAAGTGATCCTGAATGGAGAGACGATGACGCTCGACGTCTCGGACTGTGCGAATCTCGCGGAGCTGGTCGCCGAGGCGGAGCGGCTCGATGTCCGATCCGAGCCGAGCGTCCTCGTCGGGATCTCGATCGACGGAGAGCCGCTCTCGTCCGAGGAGCTGGGCGAGCTCGAGTCGCGAGCGCTGGAGGGCGTCCGACGCGTCGAGATCCAGAGACGGCCGACGCACGAGGTCGCGAGCTCCGTTCTCAGGCAGGGCGCACTCTACTCGACCGAGATCATCCGGGCGATCGAGCGCACGGTCGAGCATTTCCGCTGTGGCCGGAGCGATCTCGCAAACGAGCTGCTCGCCCACGTGAGCGACTCGCTGGCCGTCTTCGTCGGCATCAGCGCCTCGGTCGCGACCGTGATCGGAGAGCGGGCCGAAGAGCTGGCGGAGCGCCAGAGTCAGCTCCATCCATGGCTGGAGCAGATGATCGAGGCGCAGTCCGGCGGAGACCCGATCCGGGTCGGAGATCTGCTGGAGTTCGAGATCGCGCCGCGGATCCAGAGCTGGGGAGAGCGAATGCAGGCGCTCTCCGACGGGGCGACGCCGGAGCCGTACCCCTCCGGCAGCGAATGCATTTCGAGTTGAAAGACCAGGCGATGCCGGCTCATTCGGGAGGGCCGGACGGACGACGACGAAGAGCCGGACTTCTTCGGACCAGGAGATCGTGAGCCTTGGGTGATTCTTCCCTGATCGGACGACCGACCTTCGGTGGCCTCTCCACGGGGCTCGACACGTCGGCCCTCATCGACGGACTGCTCGCCCTCGAGCGGCAGCCCCTGAACCGGATCCGGGCGCGGCGCGCCGAGGTCGACGAACAGCGCGGTCTGATGCGGGATCTCAACTCGAAGCTGCTGGCGCTCCGGACGGCGGCCCAGGAGATCGACAACCGGAACTCCACCGGCAACGACTTCTCGACCACCGAAGAGCTCCTTCGTTATTCCGGCTCGAGCACGAACGAGGACGTCGTCTCGGTCTCGGCCAGCTCGGGCGCGGCGCCCGGCGACATCGACATCGTCGTGAACCAGCTCGCGCGTGGCTCGCGGCGCTTCTCGGAGACCTTCACCGAGACCGCCGCCGAGAGCGTCCTCACGGCGGGTCAGTCGATCACGCTCGAGCTGCCCGACGCCGACCCGGATGCGGTTCCGCCGATCGAGGCGACCTCGGTGACGGTCCAGGCCGACGGCTCCCTCTCCCTGACCGATCTGCGTGATCAGATCAACACCTCGGCCGACAACGGCGGCAAGATCCGAGCCGACATCCTGCGCGTGGGCGACGACGCGCTTCAGCTCGTGCTGACCACCTCCGGCGAGGGCACCTCGAATCAGCTCACCGTGACGGGCGATGTCCCCATTCAGGTCCCCCAGCCGGAGGACGAGGCCCAGGACGCGAGCTTCGTGCTCTTCGGACGCCCCATCACGCGCTCGAGCAACGCCATCGACGACGTGCTCTCGGGCATCACCCTCCAGCTGAACGGCCTGTCGGAGATCGACGAGGAGGCCGGGCTCGACGGCTCCGGGAATCCGATCCGGAGCGCCGAGACCGTGACGGTGGAGGTCGACGTCGAAGAGGTCGCGGCCTCGCTCGAGAAGTTCACCTCGGCCTACAACGACGTCGTGAACTTCATCGGCCGGCAGTTCACCTTCGACGAGAGCACCAATCGATCCGGTCCCCTGGCCGGCGACTCGACTCTCACGAGCATCCAGGCCCAGCTGCGCGAGATCGTCAGTCGGGGCTACCAGTTCAGTCGCAATCCCAACAACCCCTTCGCCTCGGGCGAGCAGGGCGGCTCGATCTCCGGCATCGGCATCGAGCTGGGGGCAGGGGGCACGCTGAGCGTCGACAGGGAGAGGCTCGAGGAGGCGCTCGCCCTGGATCCGCTCTCGGTTCGGGAGTTCCTGTCCGGTCGGATCGGGGACGGCGTGGACGA
This sequence comes from uncultured Spirochaetaceae bacterium, assembly GCA_964466005.1. Classification (GTDB taxonomy): domain Bacteria; phylum Myxococcota_A; class UBA9160; order UBA9160; family UBA4427; genus UBA4427. Next base: position 9,716 of record CAYXLY010000090.1, read on the forward strand.
GAACGGCGACCCGGTCGAGGTGCTGGATCCGGGCTTCGCCCAGACCCTGGCGGCGCGACTCGAAGACATCGTCCGTTCCGGCGACGGCACGCTGGCCCGGCGCGACGAGGGCTTCGCGAGCCGGCTCGCGAGCTTCGACGACTCGATCGCGCGCTTCGAGCGAAGACTGACGCAGCGTGAAGAGACGCTCATCCAGAGATTCAGCGCATTGGAAACGGTGGTGGCGGGGCTCCAGACGCAGCAGGGATTCCTGTCTGGGCTCTGAGGTCGGGCCAGCCACGAAGCCGGAAGAGGGGGAAGGCAATGACGGGGACGGAGACGAGTGAGATCGAGAGCATGTCGGCGGTGGAGCTGATCGCCCGCCTCTACCGGGGAGCGATCGACTTCGTCGTCGAGGCTCGTGCCACGGAGGATCCCGACCGACGCAGAGAGAATGTTTCGCGCGCCGTCTCGATTCTCGATGCCCTTCAATCCCACCTCGATCTCGAGGCCGGGGGAGAGATCGCAGCCAATCTGAGCGATCTCTACGACTTCGCGCGGGATCGGCTCTCGTCGGCTCCGGCCGAGGACTTCGATCGCGCGGCAGGAGAGGCGATCGAGGTGCTGCGGCGGCTGGGCTCGGGCTGGGAGGAGCTGTCGCTGCTTTCTGCCGGCTCATGAGCGGGATACTCGACCAAGGAGGCTCACGGGACGATGCCGAGAGAGGCAAGGTCGCTCGACGAGAGGATCGCCGAGCTGCGAGGGGCGACGGAGCGGCTCTGCGACTGCATGGCGAGCGATGCGGCTCCAGAGAGGCTCGAGGCCGCGCAGGCCAGCCGGGAGAGCCTCTATCTCGAGGTGCGTCGACGGGTCGAGGCAGGCGAGGCGCCAGGAGAGGCGGGTCGCGTGGAGCTGCGCCGCATTCTCGAGCTCGACGCGGAGATGATCGCCCTCGGCCTCTCGCTCCAGGAGGCGATTCAGATCGAGCGTCGGGATCTGGCCCGTCGCCGACGGGCCATCCGGGCACACGGGCAACGGGAGCGCATGGCACCCCGGGCCCTGACCGTGAAGGCCTGATGGAGCGAGCGGGCGCCCCGGGGCTCGGCGCGACGGACCCGAGGGACAGCCCGGCTCCGCGCTCCAGCGCGGGTAGAGGGGCTCCGCTCAAGTCCCGATGAGGATGGTCGATGCGAGGCTAAAAGGCCACGACCTAGGCGTCGAGGCCCGGGAGCCGAGCGATGCCCGAATCCGACCCGACCGACGACCGCAGCGCGATCATCGTGATCGATGCCGACGCGCTCTCCCGCAACGCCGCCGAGGATCTCGAAGACGACCTCGATCGTCAGGTGATCGCGATGGACTCGGCCGACTTCGATCTCGAGGGATCGGACGAGATCCTGGAGGCTGGCGCGTTCATCGTGGCCTGGGATCTCGGCATCCGATCGGGAGCGGATCTCGTCGAGAGCCTGCGCGGCGACGTCCGGGTCCGCGAGCGCCCGATCCTGGTCGCGAGCGACCGCGTCGATCCCGGTCTGGTGCGGGCGGCGCTGTCCATCGGAGCCGATGCCCTCTGCCTGCAGCCCTATGACCCGGAGGAGGTCCGGGCGCGACTGGAGAAGGCCGAGCAGGGACGCGCCTAGACGCTGCCGCGGCTCTTTCGGCCTGCGATCCGATTTCCCAGATTGAAAAGGTCCCCCGCGTGCTGCGAGCGTCTTCGACCCACTCGAGGGCCTCTCGGCGAGCCTCGGCGTGGCACGTCGCTTGCGATGCGCTTCCGGACGCGTCCGACCCACGCGCCCCGGACAGGCATCCGATCGCCTCGCCGCAGGGCGTCGTTCCGATCGCTCGAACCGCTGGGACGCCGAGAGATGTCTGGTGATGCAGATCCATTCGCAGGCCACGCAGAAGAGGGAGCCGTCGATGAACGCCGAGGGAGCCCACGCCCTGGGAGGCCGGGCGCTTCGCTCACAGTCCTCGGACTCGCATCCGCGTCGGGCCTACTACCGGGTGGAGGGCAGGCTCCCCCTGCGCCTCACGCCGCTCGCTCCCGACGAGGTCGAGCAGGCGATCTTCGAGCTCGACTCGCCCTCTGCGTGGCTCGGTCCGCGGGTCGAGTCGGAGGAGGAGGGCGCGCTGCTCGAGCGTCTACGCCGACTGGAGGCGAAGCTCGATCTGCTCCTGCGCCGTGCAGGGGTCGAGGTGCCGCGTCCACTCGGCGCCGCGGACATGCACGACCTGGTCTTCTCGGGCTCGGGTCTCGCCACCGAAGTGGAGGGGGACCATCGCCGGGGCGAGCTCTTTCGGGTCGAGATCCTGCTGCCGTCGCCCGCGGCCCGACTCGTCCGCGGCGTGGCCGAGGCGGTCTCGGATCCGCCGGAAGGGGTCGGCGCCGGAGTGCCGCGGCCGATCGCGCTGGCGTTCCGGCACATGGTCGACGAGGATCGCGATGCGCTGGTCGCCTACAGCTACGAGCTCCA
>CAYXLY010000091.1:0-12132 GCA_964466005.1 uncultured Spirochaetaceae bacterium
CGAGATTCTCCGGAGTGACTGGAGTTCAGACGTGTGCTCTTCCGATCTTCATGCTTCGACATCCCGATCGCGTCGCCGCGCTCGCTCTCTTCGACTCCGGCCCCGGCTTCAAGAAGCCCGAGGCGGCCGAGCGCTGGGCCGCCCAGGTCGAGCGCACGGCGCGCTTCCTCGAGACCCGGGGCTTCGACGACTTCGTCTCGGGCAGGGCCGGCGAGACCTGCATCGGCTCGAGGCCGGACCTGCCGGCTGCCCGCGCCGCCGCCGAGGCCATCCGCCGGCAGAACGCAGCCGGGGTCGCGCGCTTCGGTCGACGGGTCGCAGGGCCGGCGCCCTGCGTGATCGACGAGCTCGCCGGGATGGACGTCCCGGCGCTGGTTCTCGTCGGCGAGAAGGACGAGGCGTATCTCCGGGCCGCCGAGGTGATGGCGGCCAAGCTGCCCCGGGCGCGCCACGTCGTGATTCCGGGCGCCGGACACATCGTGAACATCGAGGAGGCCGAGGCCTTCGACCGCGCGCTGCTGGGCTTTCTCGACTCACTCGAATCGCGCGACTCCGCCGAGTCGTCCGACTCCGACGACTCCGACGACTCGGCGGAGTCGGCGCCGAGCTCCTCGTGACCGGCTCCGGAGGTCCGGATCCCGGACGCTGCCCGCTCTGCGGAGAGCCGAATGGATGCGCCCTCGCAGACGGAAGATCGGCGATCGAGGGGACGGCCGGAACGGCCTGCTGGTGCGTGGAAGAGACGTTTGCGCCCGCCCTGCTCGATCGGCTCGCGGAGGCGGATCGGGGACGGCGCTGCGTCTGTCGGGCCTGCGCGCGGGCGGACTCGCCCCTGGGCGACGCCAGGGAATGAGTCCGGATCGGGTCGGGCGCGGACGGGCGCCGACGGGCGCGGCGGAGAGGGCTCGGGCGGGGTCGAGGCGCGAGTCGTTCGCGCGCCCCGCAGTCCGTCAATCGCCGCCGACCCACCGCCGAACCTCGCGGAGCCCCCCGCTCGCATGGCGTGCCGAGAGGCCGGCCCGACGCATCAGGTCCGCCAGATGGGCACTCTTCAGGCCATGCTCGCAGTAGAGCACATAACGCTGCTCGGGGTCGAAGGAGTCGTAGGCGCGCAGCGCGGTCGGGAAGTCGAGGAAGAGCGCGTCCGGATGATGCCAGCTCGCATAGGCGTCCTTCGAACGCAGGTCGATCAGGATCTCCCCCGGCTCGAGCCCGTGCGCGACGAGGTCCTCGTCCTGCCACGAGTCGAGATCGAGGTCGCCCAGGAGAAGAGCGGTGCGCTCGGCCAACGCGCGCTCGAGGACGCTGCCGTCCATCCGCGCCTCCTCTTCGAGCACGTCCTCGAGACGGGCGTGCGTCGCGGGATGACTCGGGACGATCGCACAATACTCTCCCACGCGAGCCGACAGGTCGTGGGTCCCCACGATCTTCGACTCGGCGATGATCTCCTCCTTGTGGCTGCCGATGAGCGGCCGGAGGATCGGAAGGGTCGCGCCTTCGGAGATCACGGCGAGGTTCTGGAGGGTCTGGGAGGAGACCTGCCCGATCGACTCGCCGGTCACGATCGCCGAGCCGCGGATCTCCGCGGCGACCGCCTCGGCCGCACGCAGCATCATCCGTTTCAAGACGATCTGCCAATAGCGCGTGCGGACGGTCTCCTGGATCTCGCGACTCACGGAGTCGAAGTCGACGGCGTGGAAGCGCGGTCGCGTGCCGCATTGCCACCGATCCGCCAGGCGCTTGGCGATCCGGAGCGTCTCCATCTGATGGGGCTGGCCGCCCAGATTGCAGAAGACGTAGTCCAGCGCCACGCCGCGGCGGAGCAGCCGCCACGACGCGACCGGTGAGTCGAAGCCGCCCGAGAGGAGGCTCACTGCCCGCCCTCCGCTGCCGAGCGGCAGCCCCGCGGCGCCCTTCTCGCTGGCGACGAAGTAGTAGGCGCGCTCTCCGTCGAGCTCGACCGAGATCGTGACCTCGGGGCTCGAGAGGTCGACGCGCGAGGCGAGCGGTCGCAGCGCCTCGCCCAGCGCCCGCTCGATCTCGACCGATCGGAGCGGGACGGCGGACTTCTCGCCGACCCGCCGTGCGCGGACGGCGAAGCGTCGATCCCGCACGGCCTCGGCACCGAAGCGCCGACCCGCCTCGACCACGTCCTCGAGGCTCGACCAGGAGCGGGCATGGGCGACCGAGACGGACTGGATGCCGAAGACGCGCGCCAGACGTCGCGCCATCTCCGCGTCACCCGGGCCCTCGCCGGTCGGGTCCGCGGCGAGCTCGACGAAGATCCGGTTGCGATGGCGAATCACCTTCGCGCCCCGGCCGCTCGTCTTCACCGACGCGCGCAGGTTCTCGAGCAGGCGGGAGGTCATGCGCCGCCGTGTGGCGGAGGCCTTCGTGGTGAGGTCTCCGCTGAAGCGAAGCAGGAGCAGGGTCGAGTCGCCTTCGAGCTCGCCCGCCAGGTCGCTGGGGAGGGGTGTCCAGGTCATCGATCGATCGCTCGATTCGGTCTCCGCACGTCGGAATCCAGGAGAGGCCCGTCGACCACGTCGGCGCGGAAGACGCGGAGGGGCCACCAGCTCACCGCCTGCAGCAGCGCAGCCAGCACGAAGAAGCGATGGTAGACCAGCAGGCGATCCGACGTCCCGGCCAGCGCGCGCTCGAGGCCGATGCCCGCCCCGAGCGGCGCGATCGAAGCGATCAGGCCCACGGCGACGGCGGCGATCACCAGGGTGCGCGCCGGCGCCTCGGGGGGAGTCAGCCGAAAGAGCACGTGGGTGTCCGCGATGCCGAACCCCACCGAGAGGATCGCGTAGACGAAGAAGAAGAGGATGACGACGAGCAGCGTCGCGTCGCTCCCCTCACGCACGGCGAGCAGACCGAGGGTCAGGACCGCCATGCCGATCGAGGCGGCCCGGAAGACCGGTGCGGGACCCCGACGATCGATGAGCCGGCCCCAGCCATAGAGCGAGACGAGGCCTCCCGCGAAGGTCGCGATCGTGGTGAGCAGGATCTCCGATTGACTGAAGCCGATCTCCCGCTGGAGCAGGACCAGCACGAAGGGCAACACGGCGGCTCGCAGCGCGTGGCCCGCCGTCACGCCCAGCATGTAGCGGCGGAAGAGGGGGCTGCCGAGGATCGACTTGAAGGCCTCGCGAAGGCGGATGCGCTCCGCGCTCATCTCGTTGCGCTCGGGCATGCGCGCGATCAGGGCGATGCGCAGGAGTCCGAGCGCGAAGACGATCCCGAAGAGTGGCCCGAACGCACCGGGCGCGTGCTCGAGCCAGCGCGCGGCGCCGAGGTAGAAGACGATCAACGTCAGATGCCAGCCCGACCGCAGGAAGGCGAAGAAGCGACCGATCCGATCGGGCTCCATGTAGGCATGCAGCATCGGAAACCAGACGGTATTCGAGATGTTGATGCCCGCGGCCGCGACCGCCAGGGCCGCGAGGGCGATCCACGCGGGACGGGGATCGCCCCGGGACGCGGCCTCGGCGAGCAGCGGAAAGAAGAGGAGCGGAGTCATGCCGACTACGGCCAGCAGCTGGCCGGTGACGAGGATCCGGCGCTTCGGAATCCGCGCGACACGGCGAAGTGTTGGAAGCTGGAGCAGCGTCGCGCCGGTCTTGATCGAGCTCTGGGCGCCGATCATCGATTCGCCCGCGCCCAGCGCGACGAGCGCGATCGTCGGCAGGTGCTCACTGAGCGCCATGGCGAAGGTGTTGCCGGCGGGATGGCTCGTGATGGCCAGGCGCCGGCCCCGGGCGCGCTCTGCCTCGGAGAGTCCGGGGGGTCGCGCGACCTCCGGAGGACCTCCTCGCGCCTGTGACCCCGCCACTCCGATCCTCCCGGACTCGCCGCATCCGGCCTGCACGGCCGGCGGACGATGCGGCATCATACCGGGCAATGCTTCGCCTGCGAATCTATCGCGTCCTGCTGGGGACCCTCGGCATCGCGTCGTCCGTCTTCGGCCTCGCGCTCGTGATGGCGTTCTTCGCCTATCAACGCCCGGGCTCCGAGCCGCGGATCCCGACCGGGCCGGTGGGGCATTATTTCGTGGCCTTCACGGGCTGTGCGCTGATCGGCTGGGCGGGGGGGCTGATCGGCGCGGCCCGGGATCCCTTCGCGTCGCGCACCGTCGCGACCACGACCGCCTTCGTCTTCGCCCTGATGGCCGGAGTCCGCATGGTGGCCTGGGGGGTGGGCGACTATGCGAGCTGGCTCGGTGATCTCCCCCGCACCGAAGCGATCCTGCTCCTGGGCCTGTCGATCGCCCTGGTCTGGCTGCGGCCGACCGTCTCCGAATGCGAGCGGGCCTCGATGACGTCGCGCCCGCACGGATCGCAGTCGGGATCGGAGGCGTCTTGATCCTGAGGGCGCTCGCCACGATCGTGCTCCTCGCTCTGCTGGCTCTGGCGTTCGCGCTGCCGTCGACCTCGATCGGTCGGCGCGGGAGCGAGCCGGGCGCGCGGCGGGACGTGGAGGGCATGCTCGATCCCGGTCGAGCCCTGCCGTCCTTCGAGCTCGTCGGGCTCGACGGACGTCCGGTTTCCGGCGACGAGCTGCGGGGGGCTCCGCTGCTGCTCGTCCTCGAGCGCAGCATCGACTGGTGTCCGTTCACGAAGATGCGTCTGCTCCAGCTCCGGGAGGCCTTTGCGGACACGCCCGACCTGCGGATCGTCTGGGTGATGTCGGAGGCCCAGATCAGCCCGCGGACCCGAATCTTCATCGACGAGCTCGGCCTCGGCGCGCGGATCCTCTTCCTGGCCGACCCGAAGAGTCGACTGATCCGGAAGCTCGGGCTGCTGAAGCCGGATCCCGAGCCGATCGAGAAGGGGGTGCCGCATCCGACGACGCTGCTCCTCGATCGAGAGGGTCGGGTCCGTTTCATCGACGTGCGTGAGGACTATCACATCTGGCTCGATCCGAGCACGATCGCCCGGGCCCTTCAGGCTCTCGAATCGGAGCCGACGGCCGTCGGATCGCCGGATTGATGGCGTAAGCGCTTCGGATTCAGTGACTTGGGCCACGACCAGACCGTCTCGAAGCTTGCGTCACCCGCTGGGAACGCCCATTATCTCGCCCGAATCGGCTACCGCGCGGTGCGCAGGGGGCCAGGCAAGGGGCAGATCGATGAGGCGGGATTCGGGCAGCGCGCACGGGTCGGTCTTCGTCGTGGAGGAAACGACTGAGTCATGATGCGACGATTTTCTACTCCGGTTGAGCTTCGGTGGATCCCGATCCTTCTCATGGCGGCGCTCGCCTTCGCGACGGGCTGTGCCTCGACGGACCAGCCGGTCGAAGAGGCGGACGAGGGGGCCGTGGAGAGCGAGTTCTCCGATCGCGCCGAGGCGACCCCGGTCCCGGAGTCGGACGTGAGCGACACGACCGTCTCGTCCCAGGTCTCGCGCGACTTCGACATCGCGCCCGTCTACTTCGAGTTCGACTCCTACGAGATCCAGGACCAGTACGGCTCGGTGCTGCGATCGGCCGCGGAGGCGCTGCGGGAGTCCGGCGCGAATGTCGTGATCGAGGGCCATACCGACGAGCGCGGCTCGGACGAGTACAACCTCGCGCTCGGCGAGCGCCGTGCGGCCGCCGTGCGGAAATACCTCTACAACCTCGGCGTTCCGATGGGCCAGATGAGCATCGTCAGCTACGGCGAGGCCCAGCCGGCCGTCTCAGGCTCGGGCGAGAGTGTCTGGCAGCTGAATCGTCGGGTGGAGTTCGAAGTCCGCTAGGCCGCCAGGCCGCGAGGCTTCGCGGGCCGGACCGGCGCCGCCCGCCGCGTGCTGCCGCCCCCACGCTGAAGATCGCGCGAATGCCGGGAGGCCGGCGGATGCCGAGGGCATCCGCCGGCCTTCGTCGTTTCGGGAGCCTGCGTGGGCAGCCCGCATGGAGAGTCCGCGTCGGAGCCGGGAGCCCGCCACTCGAGCTCGAGAGCGGCAGTCCGCGTTCGGAGCTCGTGGTCGGAGTCCGCGCCCGGAGCCTGGATACGGAGGCTGATCGGGCACGCCTTGGCCGCGCTCGCAGGCCGGTGATATCGTGCTCCAATCGCCAGGGGACACTCTCCAGGGGGCATCGAGGGGGCATCGGCCTCGCCCGGGACTTTGCAACGCCGTCGATCGCGATATGCCCGCGTGCTTCGATCGCACGGACCGTCTATCGCCTCGAAGGCCTCGAAGGCCTCGAAGGCCTCGAAGGCCTCGAAGGCCTGAAGCGACGAGCGCGAGCCGGGCGGAAAGAGGACGAACGAGGAGCTCTCGATGCCCGAGTCCCGACGCGAGCCCCCGAGCGATTCCTCTCGCGACGATTCCCTCGCCACCCTCGAGCGCGTCGATCCCCGGTCCATCGGTCTCTCGCGCGAGATGCAGGCGGCTCTGGACGGTTGGCTCGAGGCGATCGGACCGGTCGCCTTCGTCGACCTCGAGACGACGGGCCTGCCGGAGAGTCGATCGGCGGAGATCCTCGAGGTCGGCATCCTGCTGCTCGATCCGCCCTCGGCCGGAGATCCGTCTCCGGGTCGGGAGGGAGCCACCGGGGGCGTCTCTGCGGAGCGCGTCCTGGTCCGGCCCGCCCGGCCGATCCCGCCGCTGGTGAGCCGGCTGACCGGACTCGTCGACCGCGACGTCGCGACGGCGCCCCGGCTCGCGGAGGTCCGGGACGCGCTCTGCGAGCGTCTTCGCGGGCGCGTCCTCGTCGCGCACCAGATCGCGTTCGAGCGCGCCTTCCTGCAGCGTGATCTCGATCCGAGCTTCGCCCGGGCCGCCTTCCTGGATACCCAGGAGATCCTCTCGCTCACGCATCCCGACGCGCCGGATCTCCGACTCGAGACCTTCACCCGGCTGCTGCTGGATCGCGAGGAGCGGCATCGCGCTCTCGAGGACGCCGTCGATGCGGCCTGCGTGCTCGCCGCGATCGCGCACGGGGCCGGCGCCGGAGAGCGGCGCTATCGCGAGGCGCATCGGATCCTCGAGACCCATCTGCCGGACTCGCCCTGGCGGACGCTGCTCTCTCCGGCCCTGCCCCTTGCCGGGATCCCGGACACCTTCGCGGCCTTCGCCCTCGCTCGCTCCGAAGCGATCGGTGCGTCCCGCCCCGCAGTCCCCGCCTCGCGCGAGGGGATCGCGAACGCAGCCCGGGCGCCGTCGCGCGAGCCGGGGGCCGCCGCGGAGACCTCGGCGGGCGAGGCGCGATTCCTGCGGATCGGCGAGACGCCCGAGGTCCCGGTGCCCTTCGAGATGGACGCGATCCTGGAGGCGCTCGCCGACGGTGCGCGAGGTCAGCGCCATTTCCCCGGCTTCCGCGTGCGTCAGGAGCAGCTCGATCTCGCGCGCGAGTTCGTCCACGTACTGCGCGACGGCGGCATCGCCAAGCTGGAGGGCGGGACCGGCGTCGGAAAATCCCTCGCCTACCTGTCGGCGGCGATTCCCTTCGCGATGGAGCGCGCCGGCTCCGACGAGCGCGAGCCGGTCGTGATCTCCACGCGCACGAAGCTCTTGCAGGACCAGCTCCTGCGCAAGGACATCGCTGCGGCGGCGCGCTTCCTGGGCTACCCGCAGCTGCGGGCCCTGTCGATCAAGGGCCGGGCGAACTACGTGTGCGAGCGGCGACTCGAGGCCGCGCTGGCCGAGGCCCGGGATCCCTCCCTGCTCGTCGAGTGGCACGCGGACTACGCCATGCTCGAGTCCTGTGCCCGCATCCGGCCCCAGGGAGAGGTCGGCACCGTGCCCGCCGCGCTGCTGCGACGCCATCCGCGTCTGCGGGAGCTCCTGCGGGCCAGCGTCGCGGCGCGCGCCGAGCACTGCTCGCGCGAGCAGTGTGGCCATCAGCGGGCCTGTCCCTTCGGTCTGCATCGCAAGGCCCTGGCGAAGGCCCATCTCGTCGTCGCCAACCACGATCTCCTCCTGCGCTGGCCGCCCGACTACCCGGCCTTCTCCCACGCCATCATGGACGAGGGCCACGAGCTCGGCGGCGTGGCCGAGGAGGTCTATGCGCTGCGCGTGCGCCCCGAGGAGATCTCGGAGCGACTCGACGAGCTCTTCGGCGCCCCGGCGCAGCGCGGTCGACGGCGTCCGACGGGCGAGGGGGATCGCCGTTTCGCGAGCCGGGGGCTCGTCGCGCCGCCCGACACGAAGGGCGAGGAGGCGACCCGTCGCCAGAACTGCCGGGACCTGATGCTGGAGCTGCTCGGGCTCGGGCGGACGGTGGCCGACGCAGCCGACGCCTTCGGCGGCGTGGAGCTTCCCCGGCACGCGGCGGGCCGTCTACCCGGGGCAGCCGAGCTCTCGGTCAGCGCGGCCCGGCGTCTCGAGGCGCTCGCGGACGAGGCCTTCCGGTCGGGTCCGGCGCGGCGGCTCGTCGCGGGCGGAGAGGACGAGGTCGGCCGGCCGGCTCCGCCGCATCGGGATCTCGAGGCCGAGGAGGAGGCGGAGCGGAGCATCGCCGGTCATGTCGAGGCGCTGCGTGCCGCAGCCCATGGCCTGCGCCAGGCCTTCGAGGCGGACGACGACGACTTCGTGAGTGCCTTCGAGGGGCTCGAGAGTCCCTACGATCGCTGGTCCCTGGTCCTGCGTCCGATCGCGCCGGGCGAGGCTTTCCGCAGCGAGTTCCTGGAGCGTCTCGAGAGCCTGGCAGTGGTCTCGGCGACCCTCTTCGTCGCGGGGGATGCCCAGGCAGCGCTGGGCGAGGTCGGGCTCGGTGACGACTCGCTGCCCGGCAGCTGGAGTCGCTCGGTCGGCTCGCCCTTTCCCTACGATCGCACGATGCGGGTCGTCGCCCTCGAGGCCGACTCGGAGCTCGTCGAGGAGACGGCCCAGACGCTGGCCCTGATGGCGCGGACGCTTCGGGGGCGGACGCTCGGGCTCTTCACGAGCCTGGCGCGCATGCGCGAGACGGCGGACCGGCTCACGCAGCTGCTGGCGGGAGAGGGCATCGAGGTCCTGCTGCCGCGGCGAGCGGGCGACGATCCCGGAGCCCTCGTCGACCGCTTCCAGAAGGCCCGCGGCGGGGCGGTGCTCCTCGGGGCGAGGCGGTTCTGGCAGGGGATCGACGTGAGGGGCGAAGACCTCCAGGCGGTCGTGATCGAGAAGCTCCCCTTCGACGTGCCGACCGAGCTGCGCCGCCGTCGCGACGATCGGCTCCGGGCCGCGGGCGACGATCCCTTCGTCCGATCCGCGCTCGGGCGGATGCTCCTGCATCTGAAGCAGATGGCTGGACGGCTGATCCGCAGCGAGACGGATCGCGGCCTGGTCGTGATCGTCGACGCGCGTCGGGACCGCGGCTACTTCCGACGGCTGACCGGTGCCTTTCCGGAGGGGACGAAGATCGAGGTCGCTCCGCGCACGGACCTGCCGCGGATCGCAGCCGAGCTCGGCCTCGGCGCGACGGGTCCCGATCCGAACCCCGCGCGGCCCGCAGCCTGGCGATGACGCGGCCATTGACGAACGATGACCTTCAGTCATCCTTGGGGTGGATCGTCCGCGAGGCCCGCCGAGATTTTGCGAGAGATTTGCATTCCGAGTGGGGATCCATCGCTACCTTCCTCGAATCGGGCGCCTCGCTCCGCGAGGACGGGCGACCTGTCGCAGCGAGTGAGTCCGGCGCCGGCCGGGCCCGCCTCTCCCCCCGAGGCTGCGTCCGAAGATCGAACGAGCGGGTCCGGCCTCCGGGTCGGGTCCTCGAAGCGTCCGGGACTGGATTCCGGGTGCCGCCGGGGCCGCCGGATTCCGGGCGGCCTCGATCCGCAGCGAGAAGAAGGGGACCGAGTTGGCTACGAATGATTCCGGGGCGGGCTTTCCGAGCAACCACTGGGCGCTGATTCTCGGCGGATCGAGTGGCTTCGGTCTGGCGACCGCCAAGCGGCTCGCGCGGGCGGGGCTGAACATCCTCATCGTGCACCGCGACCGGCGCGGCGCGATGAAGGAGATCCAGCCCCATTTCGACGAGCTGGCGGCCATGGGTGTGGGATTCCACGCCTGGAATGCCGACGCGATCAGCCCCGAGAAGCGAAGCGAGACCCTCGCCGAGATCGCGGAGACGATCGGTCCGGACGGCCGGATCCGAGTGCTGCTCCACTCGATCGCCTTCGGCAACCTGAAGCTGATCGCCCCCGAGAAGACCGAGCCGCGCACGGCGGCGGAGCGCCTCGCGAGCAAGCTCGGCGTCGATGCGGCCAAGCTCGTCGAGATGGCGGACGAGCTCTTCGACGAGGGCGAGGAGGGGCTCCATCCGCTCACCTCGGCCCCCGAGTATCCGGATACCTCCTACCTGGACGAGGAGGATTTTGGCCGCACCATCCTCGCCATGGGCACCAGCCTCCTTGGCTGGACCCAGGAGATCTTCTCACGCGGCCTCTTCGCCGAGGACGCTCGGATCTTCGGGCTCACGAGCGAGGGCAACGAGGTCGCCTGGAAGGGCTATGCCGCGGTCTCCGCCGCCAAGGTCTCCCTCGAGGCGCTGGCGCGATCGATCGCGGTCGAGTTCGGTCCCCACGGCATTCGATGCAACGTGATCCAGGCGGGCGTCACCAATACCCCCGCCCTTCGCGCGATCCCCGGCAGCGATCAGCTGAAGGCCCAGGCCCGGCTGCGCAACCCCGGCGGTCGGCTCACGACGCCCGAGGACGTCGCCGGCGTGATCTACCTGCTCTCCCAGGACGAGGCCAGCTGGATCAACGGCGAGGTGATCCGCGTCGACGGCGGTGAGCACATCTCCGGCTCCACGAAATGAGCGAGCGGGCGAGGGCGATCGGTTGACCTTGAATCTTCTGGGGCTGGGGCATTTCCATCCCGGAAACGAGATCACGAATCGATTCCTCGAGGACCTCGACATTGGCACCAATGACGAGTGGATCCTCGAGCGAACGGGCATTCGCAGTCGGCGGACGGCGCTGCCCCTCGACTATATTCGTGAGACGCGCAACCGGGATCCGCAGGCGGCCTTCGAGGCGGCGGAGCACTCGAATGCCGAGATGGGGGCCCGCGCGGCCGAGATGGCCCTCGCGCGGGCGGGGATCCCGGCCGCCGAGATCGGCCTCGTGCTCGGAGGCGGCTGTGCGCCCGATACGACCTCTCCGGCCGAGGCCTGCAACATCGCGGCGCGGCTCGGGATCGAGGTGCCGAGCCTGGACGTGAGCTCCGCCTGCACGAGCTTCATCGCCGGCGTCTGGATGCTCTCGTGGATGGACCCGGCGAAGCTGCCGCCCTTCGTGCTGCTCGTGACCGCCGAGCCGATGACGCGGACGGTGGACTACTCGGATCGCTCCTCGGCCGTGCTCTGGGGCGACGGCGCCCTGGCGGCGGTGATCTCGACCCGGGAGCGCGGGCGGGCCGAGCTGCTGGGACAGCATCTGATCAGCTCTCCGCAGGGCTACGACAAGGTCGTCGTGCCGCGCATTGGACATTTCCATCAGGAAGGGCGGACGGTCCAGACCTTCGCGATCCGGAAGACGGCGGACCTGCTCGACCTGTGCCGGGGCGAGCTCGAAGAGGAGGGGCGCGCGTTCCACTTCATCGGCCACCAGGCGAATCTGCGCATGCTCGAGTCCGTCTGTCGGCGCTGCGAGATCCCCGACGACCGCCATCACTCCAACGTCGAGTGGTTCGGCAACACGGGGGGCGCCAGCTCGGGCTCGGTCCTCTCGCAGTCCTGGGACAAGTGGGGGCCGGGAGACGACGTCTGCATCGTCGGGGTCGGCTCGGGCCTCACCTGGGGGAGCTATCTGGTGCGATTCGGGGAGAGAAGCTGAGTGGGCATGTTGACGCACGAGCAGTTCAAGGGCCGTGAGACCTTCGCACAGGAGGATCTCCTCGCCTTCGCCTACGGAAGACTCATCGAGGATCCGCCGGAGGGCTTCCGTGCGCGGCTGCCGGTGCCGCCCATGTTGATGGTCGACCGCATCGAGCACATCAGCGGAGAGAAGAGCCGCGGCCGGATCTCCGCCTCCCGCGACGTGCGGCTCGACGACTGGTTCTTCCACTGCCATTTCCTGGGCGACCCGGTCCAGCCGGGCTGTCTGGGGCTCGACGGCGTCTGGCAGCTCCTCGGCTTCTACTGCAACTGGCGAGGCGGGGTGGGAGCGGGGCGCGCCCTGGGCTGCGGCGAGGTCGAGTTCTTCGGCCAGATCCGACCCCA
>CAYXLY010000092.1:0-12132 GCA_964466005.1 uncultured Spirochaetaceae bacterium
GATCTCGGTGTCGGCGTCGGCTGGCAGCGCGAGGAGTACGAGGCGAATGGCGTGCCCTTCGCGCATCGCGGGGCCCGGCTCGATGAGACGCTCGAGATCTGCCAGAAGCTCTGGCGCGAGCCGGCGGCGACCCATTGCTCCGAAGAGGTCGGCTTCGAGAAGATCCACCTCAATCCGAAGCCCCTCCAGCCCGGAGGCGTCCCGCTCTGGATCTCGGGCACGCTCAACCCGAACGTCCTGAGGCGGATCGCGCGCTTCGGCAGCGGATGGATACCGTGGGGCGACGACGCGCTGGATCCGGTGGCGGGACTGGCTCGGATTCGCGAGACGCTGGAGGCCGCCGGTCGTGAGACGGACGGGTTCCAGGCGACGGCTCATCTCCGGGCCTGCTCGACGCCGGACGGCCACCTCGAGATCGGTCGCACGATGGAGGCGGTTCCGGCCCTCGTCGAAGGAGGAGTGACGGACCTTCGACTCACCCTCCCGCTGCCGGCCGGGCGAGCGGAGGTGGAAGACCGACTCGCACCGATCGTGCAGGCATTCCGCAACGCCGTCGGGCGCGCCTGAGGCGCCTCGCTCGCTCGCGACCGTGCGGGACCGTGAGGCGCTGAGGGAACGAGAAGAGGCGACGAGAGGCGAGAGAAGGCGAGGACGGGAGACGAGGAGAGAGGCCGCCGAACGGGGCGGTCGAGCACCCGTCATTCCGTTAAGCTTCCGCCCGTCGCCTGCCGGGAGCTCCCCTTCGCAGCGCGTCGGCGCGCCGTCCTCATCCCGCGCGCATGGAGGAGCCAGGCTTGCGTTTCCACCGACTCGCTGCTTCGATCGCGTCCATCCTGTGTGTCCTTCTGCTCGGTTGCAGCACGCTCGGCCTCGGCGCCAAGGGTACGGAGCGCATCCAGCAGTCGGGGCAGCTTCGCGTCGGCATGGCAGGGGACTATCCCCCGATGAACGTGCGGACGGCCGATGGTCGTCTGATCGGTCTGGATGCCGATCTCGCTGCGGCGCTCGCCTCCATCCTGGAGGTCGAGCTCGTGTTGACGGAGATGCCCTTCTCCCGGCTGCTCGACGCGGTGGCGGACGGAGAGATCGACATCGCGATATCCGGAATCACCATGACGCCCCGGCGCAACCTGAAGGTGGCGTTCGCGGGGCCCTATTATCTGTCGCGAAAGGCGATCCTCGCGAAGCCGGAGCTGCTGGAAGGCGTCGAGAGCGTGGCCGATCTGAGAGGCCGGTCCCTTCGTGTCGCGGCGGTGTCGGGAGGAACGAGCGAGGCGCTCGTGCTGCGCGCGCTCCCCGACTCCGAGCACGTCTTCGAGAAGGACCAGGCGGAGGCCTTCGCGAAGGTCCTCTACGGGGAGGCGGACGTGCTGGTCGCGGACGATCCCGTGATCCGGTTCGGCCTGCTGCGCCGCCCCGACGCGGGACTGACCTTCGTCGAGTCCCGATTCAGCGCCGAGCCCATCGGGATCGCCATCTCGGCCGACGATCCGCTCTTCGTGAATCTCGTGGAGAACTATCTCCACAGCCTGGAGCACATCGGGCTGCTCGATACGCTCAGAGAGAAGTGGTTCGAGAGTCCCGAATGGATCGGGAGCCTTCCCTGAGACCGAGCGCACCGCATGCTCGAGAGCCGAGCCGAGCCGAGTCAGGCAAGGCCTGGGCAGTCCAGGTGAGGCCAGAGAGGCTAGCGGCCATCTCATGAACCCCTCGGTCGGGGTTCAGGAGTTGGCCTCTAGGTGAGAAAGTCGGGATCGTCCTCGGCCAGGACCTGGTAGATCGGCTGGAAGCTGTAGTAGCCGGCCAGAGCGCTCCCCACCAGTCCCTGGGTCCCCTTCGCGTGATGCGGCTCGATGGGGATCGGCGTACCGGCGGCCTCGGCCATCAGCTGGGCCTGACAGCTCCGCTCCATCGTGATGAACCACCACGCTGCCTCGTCGACCGAGGCGCCGACGGTGAGAAGACCGTGATTTCGGAGGATGACGGCCTTGCAAGAGCCGAGCGCCCGAGCGATCCGATCGCCTTCGTCGAGATCGACGACCACGCCGGTATAGTCGTCGAAGAGCGCATGGTCCTCGTAGAAGGCGCAGGCATCCTGGGTGATCGGGTCGAGCAGGCGGCCGAGAGCGGACCACGATTTTCCATGGACCGAGTGTGCATGCGCGGCGGCGACCACGTCCGGGCGCGCGCGGTGGATGCGCGAGTGGATGGCGAAGGCCGCCCGGTTGAGCGCGCCTTCACCCTCCAGGATCTCGCCTTCCGCATCGACCTTGATCAGATCCGAGACGTGCATCTGCTTGAAGGCTCGACCGAGCGGGTTCACCCAGAAATGATGGGCGTCGAAGGGATCCCGAGCCGTGATGTGACCCGCGATCCCCTCGTCGAAGCCGAAGCGCCCGAAGATGCGCAGGGCGCCTGCCAGCTTCTGCTTTCGCTCGACGAGCTCCTCCTGCGGAGATCGATTCGCTTCCTCGAGCCCCGGGGCGCGTTCGGAAACCGGATTGGCTTCGTTGGCCTTCATCATCGCCTCCCATCGGCGGGGGGCGGATTCGAGTCCCCGGGATCCGCTTCCTCGACTCCGAGGGGGCGCCCGAAGGCCGCGATCCGTCCGGAGCCGCCTCCGGCATGAGCCTAGCAGCCTGGGCTGCGTGGGCGGCGGGCCGCCCGTCCGGGCGGCCAGACGAGCCCCCTTCCGCTGCCGTGGGAACGCCAGCGGAAGGGGCTGTCTCGCGGGCGAGCTCGGGGATCAGCAGAGCAGCCGGGTCGCGGTCGCAGGCTCGAGCTCCGGCGAGTCGACGCGATTCGACGCCATGCGCAGCGCCGCGGCAATCGAGACGAACTCCTGGGGACGCAGATGGAGGGTGATCTCGCCGAGTCGCACGTGGATCGTGCCCCGGCTGCATTGCTCCACGTGGCAGAGCTCCGAGGTGACGAGGCGGCGATGGAGACAGGAAGACGGGGCAGGCATGAGAGATCCTCCGTAGTGGCAGGATCCCAGCGTATCTAAATGAAAATGAATTTCAATATCAAATTGACGAGAATGCGCCGGTCCCGCTCGACGCGGATCTCGCGGCAGGCTTCTCGAAGACGATCTGGGCGGTCCCGATATGGCGTTGTGCAAATCCGGCCTCGCAGTAGCAGAAGTAGAACTCCCACATCCGGAGCAGTGAGTCCGGATACCCCCTCGCACGGATGGCCTGGGCATTCTCGTAGAGCCGCCGACGCCAGCGACGCAGGGTCTCGCCGTAATGCGCCGTGATGTCCTCTCCGGCCGTGATCACCAGATCGGTCTGCTCGGCGACCTGGCGGGCGATCACCTCGAGCGAAGGCAGACACCCGCCCGGGAAGATGTAGCGCTTGATGAAGTCCACGTTCCGAGTCGCCTGGTCGTAGACGTCGTCTCCGATGACGATGCACTGAAGGGCCATGCGGCCGTGCTCGGCGAGCAGCTCGCTGCACGTCCGGAAATAGGTCGGGAAGTACTGATGGCCCACCGCCTCGATCATCTCGATCGAGACCAGCTTGTCGTAGCGCCCGCGCAGGTCGCGATAGTCACGGAGCAGGATCTCGACCCGATCGTCCAGTCCCGCCTCGGCGACCCGCGCCCGGGCCCATTCGTATTGAGCCCGGGAGATCGTCGTCGTCGTCACGCGGCAACCTCGCGTCCTCGCCGCATGGATCGCGAAGCCTCCCCAGCCCGTTCCGATCTCGAGCAGATGATCGGCCTCGCGCAGGTCGATCGCCTTGCAGATCCGTTCGTACTTGGCGAGCGACGCCTCCTCCATGGTCGAGTCTGGGCGCTCGAAGACTCCACACGAGTAGGTCATGGTGGGATCGAGGAAGAGCGAGAAGAAGTCGTTGCCGAGATCGTAGTGTGCGGAGATGTTGCGTCGGCTCCCCCGGCGATGATTGCGTCGAAGGGCGTGCAGGGCTGCGCGGAGCGGTCTGAGCAGGCGAGCGGTGCCCTCCTCCAGGGAGGAGCGCATCGACTGATTGTGCAGGATCATGCGGATCAAGAGCGTCAGGTCGTCGCAGGCCCAATGTCCCGCCATCCAGGCCTCGCCGCTGCCGACCGTGCCGTGAAGGGCGATCGCGGGATAGAAGGCCGGCTCTCGGACCTCGACCTCGACCGGATCCGGCCAGAGCTCCGTTCGGCGCCCCCACGTCGTCGTCCGCGAGCCTTCTCGAAGGCGGACCTCTCCCTCCTCGAGATGACGAAGCACCCTTCGAACGACCCGACGAGCCATCCGCTCCGAGAGACTGGGAGCGAGCCGGGGCGTCCGGGGCTCGACGAGCGGGAACGCGGAATCGACCGGTTCGAGACTCATGACCGAAAGACCTCGCCGAGGGGGTTCTTCTCGCTCCCCGCCTCGCGAAGCAACGCCGGGTCCGCGAGGTCCCGAGGCCATCGTCGCTCCGGATGGGGAACATAGCGTACGCGTCGGAGGGCGAGTCGGAACGCCTGCCAATAGATTCCCAGGAGAATCCGGCCGGAGAGGAAGGGCTCCCGCCAGAAGCTCGCACGCAGTCGAGCGGGCTCGATCTCGCGTCTTCGGAGCGCGAGGTCCGCCTGGAAATAGGGCGCATTCCGCTCCCGGCCGCCGGCCGGCGCGCGCGCCGCGAGCTCGTTGCGGATCGAGAACGTCAGCGACTTCGAGGGCAGGCCGATGCGCCACTCGTAGGACATCTCCATCTCCATGAAGGGCGAGACGTGGAAGACCTTCGGCGAACGCGTCGTCAGGACTCCACCCCGCCCCCGCTCGACGCCGGCGAGATCCAGGACATAACAATGACGCTCGCCCCACGGCGTATTCGTCACCTCGGCGACCAGCGCGTCGAGCTCCATGGCGTCCGACTCGAAGACGTAGTAGAGGCTCACCGGATTGAAGACGAAGCCCAGATGGCGGGGGCTCGTGAGCAGTCGGATGGGGCCGGTGGGCCGCCTCCCGAGACGGGCCTCGACGAGGCGGCCGATCGATTCGGAGAGCGGCTCGGCGCCCGGACCGACGTGATCGCGGCGGCGGAACGAGGCCGGCGTGCGTCCCTCGGCGGACCAGAGACGGCTTCCCTCGAAGACGCGATCGAGCTCCGCCAGGTCGAGATAGAGGAGCTGGATCGAGTAGCGAAAGCCGTGCTCCACCGGCTCGAAGCGACGATGCCGGACCATTCCTTCGTAGAGACAGCTCGCCAGGGTCATCCGGCCAGCCTCGTCGTGCGCGCGACCTCCTCCGCGCGCTCGATCTCGTCGATCGCCCACAACGCCGACAGCACGCCGTCCTCGTGGAAGCCGTGACGCCAATAGGCCCCGCAGAAATGGACCCTGTCCCGCCCGCTGATCCTGGATCGGTGGCGTTGCGCTTCGAGGGCCCGGCCATCGAAGACCGGATGGGAGTACTGGATCCGACGGAGGATCCGCCGGGGATCGATCGCCTCGCTCCGGTTCAAGGTGACGCAGATCTCGACCGGCGCTTCGATGGACTGGAGGGCGTTCATCCAGTAGGTGACGGCCGGCTGCGCTTCCGGACCGGGGAGTCCGTGATAGTTCCAGGCCGCCCTCGCACGGCGCGTCCGGGGCAGCAGGCTCGCGTCCGTATGCAGTACGGCCTCGTTGGGCTGATATCGGATCGCCCCGAGCACGCGCCGCTCGTCCTCGCTCGGGCTCTCGAGCATGCGGAGCGCCTGGTCGCTGTGCGTCGCCACGAGGACCCGGTCGAAGGGCCCCTGCGGTCCCGTCGACGAGTCGAGCCAGACCCCATCCGGGCGGCGGCGGATCCGTTGAATCGCGCAGCCCACCCGGACCTTGCCGCTCAGACGGCGGAGCATCGCGTCGACGTATCGACGTGATCCGCCCGGGATCGTTCTCCAGCGCGGCCGGTCGCGGAGCTGGAGCAGGCCGTGGTTGGCGAAGAAGCGCACGAAGGCCTGGGCGGGAAAGTCGCGAAGCTGCCCGCGCGTGCTCGACCAGATCGCCCCGCCCATGGGCAGCAGATGCTCGTCCAGGAAGGCCGGCGAGTAGCCTCGCGTGTCGAGGTAGTCGCCCAGCGTGATCTCGGGGCCGTCGATCTCGAGCAGGTCGGGGGCCTCTCTCTGGAAACGCAGGATGTCCCGGAGCATCGAGAGGTGTCGGGGACGGAGGAGGTTTCGCCTCTGCGCGAAGAAGCCGTCGAGCCCGGAGCCGCTGTACTCGCGCCCGGTCCGTTCGCAGCGGTAGCTGAAGCTCATCACGGTCGGCCGCGACGGGACGTCGAGCTCCGAAAGGATGCGCTGGAAGTTCGGATAGGTCCGTTCGTTGAAGACGATGAAGCCGGTGTCGACGTCGAAACGGCGGCCATCGAGGTCGATGGCGACGGTATGCGTATGGCCGCCGAGGCGTCGGTCCGCCTCGAAGAGGACGATCTCGTGTCGTCGGGCGAGACTCCAGGCGGAAACCAGCCCCGAGATGCCCGAACCGACGATCGCGATCTTCACGCCGTGCCCACCTCGTTTCGTCGACGGCTCCCGCTCGGACCCTAGCGCCGTCCCGCCCTCCGTCCAGCGAGGCGGACGCGACGGGAGATTCGCGATGCCGGGGCGCGGATCGGACGGGTGAGAGAGACGAGCGGCTGGAGGCCTCGGAAGGAATCGCTCTCCGGGAGACGCCGAGGAGGCTCCGAAGAGGCCGCGCGCCGGGCGGGGAAGGGCTAGGATTCGCGGGTCCGGGCGAGGCCGCGCAACCGATGGCCGGCCCCTCGGCGCCGGACCCTCGAAATGATCTCGAGCCGCTCGGATGGGCACCCGCCCACCGGGGTCGATCCCAGGAGTGAAGATGGATTTTGGACTCAGTGAAGAGCAGGAGATGCTTCAGGAGACGCTGCGGGGCTTCGTCGGGAACGAGTGTCCGACGACCCGTCTGAGAGAGCTCTTCGATGCGGGCGACGGGCATGATCCGGCACTGTGGTCCGCGCTCTCGGAGATGGGCATGGCGGGCCTGATCGTGCCCGAGGAGCACGGCGGAGCCGGCCTCGAGCTCCTCGATCTCGCGTTGGCCGGGGAGGTGCTGGGAGAGTCGGCCCTCCCGGGCCCTCTGCTGGGCCACTCGTTGGCGAGCCTGGGTGTCCTCTTGCGGGGCAGCGCATCGCAGCAGTCCGCGATTCTTCCCGGTCTGGCTTCGGGCGAGCAGATCGCCACGATCGCGGTCCAGGAGAGTGAGTTCGCTTGGGCGCCCCGGGACTGGACGGCGAAGCTCGATGGCGACCGGGTCTCGGGCGTGAAGACGATCGTCGGCCACGCCGCGCTCGCCGATCGGATGCTCGTCGGCCTGCAGGGCGGAGAGCTCGCCTGGGTCGACCCGAAGGGCGGAGGCGTGGAGATCGAGCCGATGAACGGAGTCGACCGGACCCGTCCCTTCGCGACCGTGACCTTCCGTTCGGCGCCCGCGGAGCGGCTCGAAGGAGGCCAGGGCGCCGCCAGCCGTCTCACCGATGCCGCCGCGGTCCTGCTGGCTGCGGACGCCTTCGGTGCAGCGACCCGGCTGATCGATCTCGACGTCGCCTACTCGCTCTCCCGGGAGCAATTCGGTCAGCCGATCGCGCAGTTCCAGGCGATCAAGCACACGATCGCCCGCCTCGCGACGGACATGGAGCCGAGCCGGGCGCTCTGGTGGTACGCGGCCTACGCCTTGGACCACCTTCCGGAAGAGGCGTCGCGGGCGGCCTCGCTGGCCAAGGCGCATATCACGGATCGCGCGACCCATGCGGCCCGGGAGTCCGTCGAGCTGCACGGCGGCTACGGCTTCACCTGGGAGTGCGAGGTGCAGATGTGGTTCAAGAGGATCATGTTCGATCGATCATTCCTCGGCACGCCGGAGCAGCATCGCGAACGCTGCGCCGAGCTGGGAGGCTGGTAGCCATGGATCTGGAGTACGGAGAAGAGTACGAGAGGTTTCGCGAGGCCGTGCGCATCTTCCTGAAGGGCTGGCCGCTGCAGGGGGAGGAGGCCGAGCTTCCGATGGAGGAGCAGGAGGCGATCTTTCGCAAGCGAGGCATCGAGGCCGGCTTCGTCTATCGCCACATTCCGCGCGAGTATGGCGGATCCGGGCAGCCCAGCGACGCGCTCGAGGACCAGATCATCGTCGAAGAGTTCTTCCGGGCGGGTGCGCCGCGGGATCTCTCGACCCAGGGCGCCGGGATGCTCGCTCCGACGCTGATCGAGTTCGGAACCGAGGAGCAGAAGCGTCGCTATGTGCCCCCCGCGCTCACGGGCGAGGAGCTCTGGTGCCAGGGGTACAGCGAGCCGGGCTCCGGCAGCGATCTCGCCTCCCTGCAGTGCCAGGCCCGTCTCGAGGGCGACGAGTGGGTGATCAACGGTCAGAAGATCTGGACGAGCAGCGCCCAGCGGGCGCACATGATGTTCGGCCTGTTCCGAACGGAGCCCGATGCCAGGAAGCATGAGGGGATCTCGTATCTGCTCGTGCCGATGGATACGCCCGGCATCGAGGTCCGGCCGCTTCGCGAGATGAGCGGGGGCTACGAGTTCAACGAGGTCTTCTTCACGGACGCGCGGATTCCGGCGGCGAACATCGTGGGTCAGCGGGGGCAGGGCTGGCAGGTCTCCCGGGCGACGCTCGTGCACGAACGCAACCTGATCGGGAATCCGTTCATGATGCGCGATGCCTTCAACGATCTGGTCGCGCTGGCGCGAAGTCGCCAGCGCAACGGACGGCCCGCCATCGAGGATCCCCACGTCCGTCAGCGGATCGCGGAGATCGAGGGCTACGTCCGGACGAGCGAGACGTCGAACCTGCGTCAGCTGACGGCTGCCAAACGAGGCGAGATGTTGAAGGCGATGCGGCCGATGATGATGAACAAGATCTTCTCGACCGACACCATGCAGCGGATCATGGAGTGCGCCTACGACCTTCTGGGAGGAGACGGCGTGCTCGCGCCCAGCGAGGAAGAGCTCGATACCTGGGGCCGCAAGACGACCTCGACCGGCTGGGTGCTCCAGTACATGTTCTCGCTCGGACCGGCGATCGCGGGCGGGGCGAGCAACATCCAGCTGAACATCATCGGCGAGCGGGGCTACGGCCTGCCGCGGGACCTGCGCAGGAGCGGCTGAGCCGCGAGCCGCGAGCCGACGGCGTGGGCCTCGTCGTGTGACGGCGATCGCTCAAGGACGATCGACCGCGGACCGATGGGCCGACGATGGATCGGGAACTCCGGAACGCCTGGATCCGGGCGGCTGCGAAGATGGGAATCGGTGCGACGCTGCTGATCGCGGCCGTCGGCCTACGGGTTCTGACGGCGGGGTCGGGGAGCCCGCAGGCCGAGGGCGCCGAGTCGCGATCCCCCACCGTCGAGTCCGAGCCGCGCGCGCGCCAGGCCGAGGGGTCGCCGGCGATCGCCGGATCCGATCCCAGCCGGGATCCGGGACCGGCGGACGTCTCGGGAGTCTCCGGAGAGGCGTCCCTGGTTTCGCGCCTCGAAGCGAGCGTGCGAGAGCGTCTGCCCTCCGCCGGCGGGTCCGACTCGCGGCAGGGAGACCGGGTGGTGGCTTGTGGGCTGCCGGACGGCCGTCGCTTCATGCGGGCGGACGATTGCAGTCTGCGAGGAGGGCGGGTGCTCCCCTAGGGAAGCTCTGCAGAACTCGCCCGACATGGTACAACCGTGTCGGGGGGATCGAGATGGCGAAGCAGCAGACCTTTGCGGGTGAGGCCTGGAAGCGGAAGGGCAAGGTGACGCGCCGAGAGCGCTTCTTGGCCGAGATGGACGCAGTGATCCCGTGGGAGCGCGTTCTCGAGCTGATCCGGCCACACTACTACGCCTCCTCCGGCCAGGGCCGTAAGCCGCACGATCTCGAGCAGCTCCTTCGGATCTACTTCCTGCAGCAGTGGTTCGACCTCTCGGATCCCGCGGCCGAAGACGCGATCTACGACTCGGAGTCGATGCGGCGCTTCGCGCGGGTCGAGCTGGGCGACGACAGGGTCCCCGACGAGTCGACGATCCTGCGCTTCCGCCATCTGCTGGAGCGAGAGGGACTGACCGAAGGGGTCTTCGAGGTCGTGAAGGATCTGTTGGCCGAGAAGCGCCTGATGCTTCGCTCGGGCACGATCGTGGACGCGACGATCATCGCGGCGCCGAGTTCGACGAAGAACGAGACGAAGAGCCGAGATCCGGAGATGAAGCAGACGAAGAAGGGCAACAACTGGCACTTCGGGATGAAGCTCCACATCGGCACGGACCGTCGAGGACTGGTCCACAGTCTGACGGCGACTCATGCGGCGGCCTCCGACATCAGCCAGCTAGAGGACCTGCTCCATGGCGAAGAGACGGTGATCTGGGGCGACCAGGCCTACTGGAAGGAAGCCGACCGCCAGGTCTTCGAAGAAGCCGGCGTTCGTTACCGGGTGAACCGCCGAGCGCCAGGCGGGAACAAGAATCAGAGCGAGTACTGGAAGCGGATCAACCGCACTCGTTCACGAACGCGGGCTCGCGGCGAGCACCCGTTCCGCGTGGTGAAGCAGCTCTGGGGCTTCACCAAGACACGCTACCGCGGGATCGCGAAGAACCTGGCCCGAGCGCAGACGATGTTCGCTTTGGCGAACCTCTACGCCGTCCGCCACCGACTGCGACCACTGCAGGCGAGCGCCGCACTCTGAGCAGGGCCTCCCGAGGCCGGGGCAGGTGGGGGTGCCGCGCGCAGTTCCGCAGCGCCGATTGAGGCATGTGGGCGAGCTCGCTGCCCCTTCGGCGCGAGGATGTTTGAGCACGGTACCCCCACCTGACCCGGCCCTGGCACGGCGCCTTGTGCAGAGGTTCCCTAGAGGCCCTCTCCCAGGCCCTCGCCCCTCTCTTGCGACGACGCGTCTGCGACCCGTCGGGCGCCGGGGCGGAGCTCGCGGTCGAGCGATCCCGCTCAGGCGACCGGCGCGAGCCCCTCTTCCTCGAGCCCGTCGACGGCGGGAGCGGCAAGCGGCTCCTTCGAAGGCGTTCTCGCGGGATCGACCCCGCTCAGTCCGAGACCCAGCAGCAGCCCGAGGCCCGATACGAAGGCGCCGAGGAGATAGCCGTCGCGAAACGCGCCGGGTGAGGTCGCGTCGGCGCAGAGGGCCGTCAGGATCGAGATTCCGGCCACGCCCCCGATGCCGGTCATCGTCGCCATCGTCGAGACCGCCAGCCCGTGATCCTCCTCCGGGACCGCAGTCGCCACGATCGTGCTCAGGGAGGGCTGAGCGAGCCCCATTCCGAGACCGGCCAGCACGAGCCCGGTCGCGATCAGGAGCATCGACTCCCGTGCGGCGCCCCCGGCGAAGGCGAGCATCGCGAGCAGGACGGCTGCACTCCCGATGAGGATCAGGGGCCTCTCGCCGAGCCGCATGCCGAGGTGGCCGCCGAGCGGCGAGCTCGCGGAGAAGGACACGGGCCGCGCGATCGTCCACATGGAGGTCGTGGCCTGTCCCAGTCCGAAGATCCCCATCATGATGAGCGGGCTGATGATGAAGCCGCCCATGTAGGCGAACTGGACCGTGAACCCGATCAGCAGGGGCAGGGTGAAGTTCCGACGCCGCAAGAGGCCGAGAGGAAGCAGCGGATGGGACGAGCTTCTCTCGATCCGAACGAAGAGCCAGAGCAGGACGGGCGTGGCCGCGAACGCAGCCCAGACCCTGGAGTCGGACGCTCCCCAGGCCGGAAGGCGGTTGATCGAGAAGGTGAGGGCCAGGGCGGCCAGCGCGAGCACGATCGCGCCGGGCACGTCCATTCGCACGTCTCGGCGACGGGGCGTCTCCACCAGCACGACCCAGGCGACTGCCAGGGCGACTGCAGAGAGCCCGCCCTGGATCAGGAAGATCGGTCGCCATCCGATCCACTCGACCAGCACGCCGCCGATCGCCAGGCCGAGGACGGGCCCCCCGGCGATCACGACGCTCATCCATCCCATCGCCTTCACGCGCTCCCGTCCCTCGTAGGCTCGGAAGAGCATCGCCATCGAGGCCGGCATCGTCGCGGTCCCCATCAGCTGGCCGGCCGTTCGCAGCCCGATCAGGCTCGAGGCATCCCAGGCGAGCGCCGTCGCCGTCGCGATGAGGGTCGCCAGCAGGAAGCCGGTCAGGTAGACGCGTCGGTGGCCGTGGAGGTCGCCCAGCTTGCCCAGAAC
>CAYXLY010000093.1:0-12118 GCA_964466005.1 uncultured Spirochaetaceae bacterium
AGGCCGAGCGGATTCCCGCCGATCTCATCGTCATGGGGACGCACGGGCGGTCGGGCCTCGCACACGCCTTCCTGGGCAGCGTGGCCGAGCGGGTCGTCCGGATGGCCGGCTGTCCGGTCCTGACGATGCGAGCCGGTGGGGGCTGATCGATCGGGTGATCCGCTTCCACCCGGAGAGATCGTCCCGAGGCTCGGCGAGCCCTTTTCCCGGTCGGCCAGGCGGTGCAGAATCTCTCACGGCCGGAGAGCGAGAATCCAGCCATCCGACTGGAGGGAGCCATCATGACCACGTATCGGACCATCGTGTGTGCAACGGATTTTTCCGAGCCTGCGCAGGCGGCCTTCGACGAAGCCGTTCACCTCGCGCGCATGACCGGATCGACTCTCCATCTCGTGCACGTCTTCCGCTTCCCACTCTTCGAGTATCCTCAGTACGGCGTGACGATTCCGGAGCAGATCGTGCAGGATGCCCGGGTCGAGGCGGAAGAGAGGCTCGCGACCGAAGCGGAGAGAGCCCGGGAGGCGGATTGCGAGGTGCGGATTCATCTGGTCGACGGCGTCCCCGCCGATGCCATTCACGAGGTCGTGAGCCAGGGTCAGGCAGACCTGCTCGTGATGGGCACGCGAGCCCATCACGGTCTCGCGCACTGGGTGCTGGGCAGCGTCGCAGAGAGGACGGCGCGGCGGGTTCCCTGTAGTGTCTTGATCGTGAAGGGACCTTCTCCCGGCAGCCCTGCTCGCTGAGGCGGATCCGATCGAACCGGGAGCCCGTCGTCGAACGGCCCTCTCGGAGCTTCCTCCCGAACCGACCGACCGACCGACCGACCGACCGACGAAGATGTCCCCCCAAAAAAAGAGCAAGGCCCGCGCCTCGCGAGGCGCCTCGTCTCGCGGGCCGATCGGGCACTGGAGATCGACCGAACATGTTCAGATCGTTTCCTGCCGCCGGCCTCATCGGCTTCATCGGCCTCTTTCTCTCCGTCCTCCTCTCCGCGGCGTCGCCCGCCCGGGCGGAGGCCGCCGCCCCCGAATCGCCGCGGCCGACGATGCGCATGGTCTTCGAGGAGATGAAGGAGCTGATTCCGCTCAGCCTCGATGCCGAGCGCTGGAGCGCACCCGACTCGCGGTCGAAGATCCTCGCGTCGCTCGAGCGACTCGAGGCCGCGGCGAGCCTCCTCGAGGCCCACGGCCGATCGCGCGAGGCCGGCTTCGACGAGCTCGCGCTCAGCCTCGCGCGCGATCTCTCCGAGACGCGGGAGCGATTCCGTCTCGGCCGGCTCGAGGAGGCTCGGTTCTTTCTCACGGGCAGCCTCCAGAACTGTGTCGCCTGTCACGTCCGACTCCCCTCGAATCGCAGCTTCCCCCTCGCGGACCAGCTCGTCGAGAAGGGTGAGATCGACGCGCTGGATCCGCGAGAGAGGGCCTGGCTGCTGGTGACGGTCCGGCGCTTCGACGAGGCCCTCGGCGTCTGGGAGCAGCTGCTCGCGGACCCCGAGCGCTCTGCGGCCTCCCTCGATGCGAGCGGCGTGCTGGTCGACTATCTCAACGTCGCGATCCGGGTCCGCGGCGACCTCGCTCGCGCGTCGCGCGTGCTCGCCCGGTTCGCCGCACGCGAGGATCTCCCGGTCTACCTGGAACGACGGGTCGGCGAGTGGCGCGCGGCGATCGCCGACCTCGATGCCGAGTCCTTCGACGCTTCCGTCCCGGCCTCCCTCGATGTCGGGGCGTCGCTGGCGAAGGAGGCCGGCGAGGAGGCGGTGGGGCCCTATGGACGGGACGGCCTGATCCAGGACCTCGCCGCCGCGAGCCAGCTCGTCCGCTGGCTCGAGCAGGATCGGGCCCGGATGCAGTCCGTCACGCGAAACCGGACCGAGTCCGAGCGCCGGAACGCGGCGCGCGCCTACTTCTGGCTCGGGGTGGTGGAGGCCCGCAGCCTGGATGGCTTCTGGGTGAATCTCTCCGAGCGTCATCTCGAGGCCGCGATCCGCTCGGATCCGCAGGGGCCCCTCGCAGAGAAGGCCTATGCCCTGCTCGAGGAGACCCAGGTGCTGGGCTACGGCGGCTCCTCGGGCGTCCATCTGCCGACCGACGTCTGGAACCTGCTGAAGGAGCTGCGCGAGCTGATGGGGATCGAGGACTGAGTCCGCCCCGCCAGGCTCAATCGGCCTTCACCGTGAGGACGGGGCAGGGGGCCTCCCGGACGACCCGCTCCGCGACGCTGCCCAGCGCCACGTGCTTGATGCCGGTGAGGCCGCGTGTGCCCATGACGATGAGGTCGGCCGAGAGCTTCTCGGCCTCTTCGACGATGGCGACCGAGGCCCGCTCCTCGACGGCGATGCCCCGAGCCTCGACGCCCTCTCTCGAGGTCTCCGCGGCGAGCGCCTCCACCTGCTTCGTGGCCTCCGCGCGCAGCTCCTCGTAGAAGCGGTCCGGCAGCACGAATCCGCCTCCGAGCGCGGGCGTCGACATCGGGAGGTCGACCCGATAGGCGTGCAGCAGGACGATGCGCGCGTCGAAGCGCCGGGCCCAGTCCTTCGCCACTGCGAGGGCCTTCTGGGCGTCCTCCGAAAAATCCGTGGGGACGAGGATGGTCTCGATCTTCATGGCCTGGATTCCTTCATCGGGCTCGAGCTTCGCTCTCGCCGTCGGGTCGGGGGGCGGACGGGAACCGGAGTCTAAAGCAGGTGCCCTTCCCCGTCTCGCTCTCGACCTCGATCGTTCCGTGATGGTCGAGCACGATGGAGCGGCAGACGACGAGACCGAGGCCGGTTCCCTTCCCGCGCTCCTTGCTCGTGTAGAAGGGCTCGAAGATCCGATCCACGGCGTCGGCGTCGATTCCATGGCCCGTGTCCTGGATCGAGACGTCGATGGCGTCGGGCTCGATGGGCGCGACCGACACCGTGAGCTGCCCTCCTTCGGGCATGGCGTCGGCCGCATTCACGAGGAAGTTCAGGAACATCTGCTCGAGCCGATCCCGGTCTCCATGGAGGATCGGCGTCGCCTCGATCCGACGCACCACCTCGATCCCGCGGTGGCGCAGCTTCTCGCGGAAGAAGTCCAGAGCATGCTCGAGCACCTGCTCGATCTGAACGGGCGCTCGCATCATCTTGCGGGGACGGGCGATGTTGAGGAGCGTCTGGAGGAGATCGGTCACTCGTCGGACCTGCTCGGAGATCACCTGGGCGCGGCGCTTGTCCTTGGGATCCTTCAACGAGTCCCGGAGCATGTCCGCATAGCCGAGGATCACGTTCATGGGGGTGCCCACGTCGTGGGCGATGCCGGCGGTGATGACGGCCAGGGAGGCCAGCTGCTCGGCCGATCGGGCTCGCTCCTCTGCGCGGCGCAGATCGCTCAGGTCCCGCACGATGCCCGTGAAGATCGGCTCGTCGCGATGCCGCCCCTCGCTGACGGCCAGATAGAGAGGGAAGATCGTTCCGTCCTTGCGTCGTCCCATCACCTCGCGGCCGCTTCCGATGATCCGGGCCTCTCCGGTCTCGAGAAAGCGCTTCACGTAGGCATCGTGTCGATCGCGGTGGGGCGCAGGCATGAGCATGGCGACGTTCGCCCCCAGCAGCTCGTCGCGCTCGTATCCGAAGATGCGGGTGGCGGCCGCGTTCGTGGAGGCGATCGTTCCATGCTCGTCGATCGCCAGGATTCCATCGACGGCCGACTCCATGATCGCATGAAGTCTCTCGGCCGTCTCGCGATGATTCTCGTCCATGAGCCTGCGGACTCCTCGACACGTGGACGACCGGCCGGCCGGGCGAGGAAGTGTCGCCTCGTTCGCCAACCGGAGGGTATGCACGAGAATGCCTTTGGCCAGAGGCCACAGGAGAATTCGACGCACCCCGGCGGCCCGACCGGAGGGGCATTCGTCGCATCGCCTCCCGGACGAGCTGCTAGGCCTGCGCTCGCTCGCCGGCGAGCCGCTCCTCCCGACGGTAGAGGGTCCGCCGGTTGACACCGAGGATCCGGGCCGCCTCGCTCTTGCGGCCTTGCGTGGACTCGAGGATCGCCTCGATGTAGAGATCCGAGAGGTCGTGAAGCGAGAGCCTCTGCTCCCGCGCGAGCGCGACGACCATGTCTTCGAGGCTGCCGTCGACCCTCATCGGATCGTCCGCGATGAGGATGTCGCTGGCGCGGATCTCGCTTCCGTCGGCGAGCGCGATGCTGCGCTCGATGCAGTTCTCGAGCTCTCGGGCATTCCCCTGCCAGGGAGCACGCTGCAGCTTCTGCATCGCCTTCTCGGAGAGCTGGTAGGGGAGGTCTCGTGACTGCCGCGCGAGAAAGGCATTCGCCAGCGGAGGGATGTCCTCCGGGCGCTCGCGCAGGGGCGGGATGTGGATCGGGATCACGTTCAGCCGGTAGTAGAGGTCTTCCCGGAATTGCCCCCGCTGGATCTCTTCCTTCAGGTTGCGATTCGTGGCCGCGATCAGGCGCACATCGACCTTGACCGATTGATTCGCGCCGACGGGCCGGATCTCCCCGTCCTGGATGACCCGCAGGAGCTTGCCCTGGAGTGACGCGGGCATGTCGCCGATCTCGTCGAGGAAGAGGGTCCCGCCGTGAGCGGCCTCGAAGAGTCCCTTCTTGCTCGTGTGTGCGCCCGTGAAGGCGCCGCGGGCATGACCGAAGAGCTCGCTCTCCAGGAGACCCTCGGGCATCGCCGTGCAGTTGATCGGGACGAAGGGGCCCTGGGCCCGACTTCCGCTGAAGTGGATCGTTCGCGCCACGACCTCCTTTCCGGTTCCGCTCTCGCCGGTGATCAGGACATGGCTGCGATTGCTGGCGATCTTCCGGATCAGCGCGTAGATCTCGTTCATGGCCGCACTCTTGCCGACGAGGTCGCCGAAGCAGGCGGTGCGATCCACCGCCGCTCTCAGTCGTCGATTCTCCTCTTCGAGGTCCCGCCGCTCGAGGGCGCGCTCGATCGTGAGCAGGAGCGACTCGCTCTCGAAGGGCTTGGTGACGTAGTCGTGCGCTCCGTTTCGCATCGCCTCGACTGCCGTCTGGATGCTGCCGAAGCTCGTCATCAGGATGACGGGCAGGTCGGGATGCCCCTCCCGGACGGCGCCGAGCAGCGCGAGGCCATCCATTCCCGGCATCTGGAGATCCGTGAGGACGGCATCGAAGTCCCGCTGCTCCACGATCTGCAGCGCCTCCTCCGCGGTCGGGGCGGCGCAGGCCTCGAAGCCCCGGGAGGTCAGCAGGTCCTCGACCATCTCCCTCATGACGGCGTCGTCGTCGACGATCAGGATCGATCTCTTCATCGGGCGCAGCTCCTTGGTCCCATCGCCCCTCGCTCAGTGCAGGAGATGTGCCAGCAAGGACCTCCCTGAGCACGCCCTCGGCCCCGGGATGCGAGGCGAGATTACCCAATACGAGTCTGATTGTCTCTTTGTGACGGGTCGTCAGGCGATCGAGAGCCCGTCGCCTCGGGTGCGGCATTCACGGGAACAGGTCACGAGCGACCGATCTCGAGGACCTCGATCAGGTCCTGCAGCTTGCGATGCCGCTCGATCGGATGCCGCAGGCGCTTGCCTGCCTGGATCACGTACCGGTTCCGACGTCCCTGCTTCACGATCCGCAGGTAGCCCGCTTCCTCGAGCTCGTGCACGATCCGTTGCGTCGCCCGCTCGGTGATCTGCACCCGCTCTGCGATGTCCCGGAGACGGGCCTCGGGATCGGAGGCCAGCGCGAAGATCACGTGTGCGTGATTCGTGAAGAACGTCCACGACCCGGGCGTGCCCCCGTCCCTGCTCGACATCTCAGATCTCCTGGAAGCTCCCTCTCTGCCAGCGGTGGAAGCGATCGGTGCCCGGCTCCACCGCGATCAGATGAGCCCACTCGTTTTCGATCAGCGCCTCGAGATCTTCGTTCGCCCCCAGAATCCGGCTGATCCTGTCGAGCGGCGCTTCGATGATCGCCTGGAGCCTCATGGGCTCGTGTACGAAGCGCTCTCCGTCGTGAACCGACTGCCAGGGCAGGCCCGGCCTCAGATCGCTGTTGTTGCCCAGGATCACGCCGTGCCGGCCGACCACGTTGTGAAGGACCTTGCTGCCGCTGCCGAACACGTCGTTGTCGACCGTGGAGGCATAGTACTGGAGGTTGATCCACGAAGCGACGACCAGGGGCGCCGTCATGATCAGCTCGAGGACCTGCCCCTCCGGATCCAGCTCGGCGCGATAGTCGTGGAGGAAGCAGCGCCCGTCTAGATCGACGCCGCGGGTGCGCGCGCGGGGCGCAGCGATCAGCGCCGCGTTTCCGGCGAGGCCCCACTCCGGCCGGACCTCGGACCAGTCGAGACTGCGTCGGAAGATGCTTCGGTGGGGGGAGGCCTTCGCGGACAGGCCCAGGCGAGGCGTGCGTTCGAGGCGAGTGGCTTCGCCCGCCTGCTCGAGCCAGTCGTGCAGGGTCTCGAGGGCGGTCTCGGGGACGTCCTCCACCTCGAGCAGCTCGACCCGGTCGGTCGTGGTCTCGTGCAGCCCCGCCACGAAGCGTGTGCCTTCGGGAATCGTGATGCCGACCGCGACGAGAGACTCCCGGACGAGGGGATCGTTGAGGACCTGGGCCGCCAGGGTCGCGTTGACGTCACCGGGATAGCCGCCGCAGGCACCGCAATCGAGTCCCGACGCGTAGGCGTTGTTGGTCGTCCGGCTGCCGTGCCCACAGATCAGGACCACGGGCGCGAAATCCTTCACGAGCCCCATGTTGCGAAGCATGCCCTCGGCCAGCTGGATGCGTTGCTCCGTCGTGAGCCCGTACATGCCATCGCTGCCGACGGTGGGCTCGATCTCCGGCTCGAACTCGCCCTCCCGGCGCGCCGCGAAGAGTCGGCTGTCGAGCTGCGGGCGGGTGTAGCCGAGCGAGTCGGTCGCCAGTCGCAAGCCGAAGAAGTGACCGATCGTCTCGACGAAGGGAAAGGCGCCGATCGTGGAGAGCCTCAGCCGCTTGAGCAGCACATGCCGCTCTTCCCTGCGCACGAGCTTCGCGATCGAGGACGGGCCGGATCTCCCCTTCTCCTGGATTCGGTATGCCGGAGAGAGCAGGGCCGGGCAGCGGGGCTCTCCGTGCGTGTCGCCGGGATGGACGTACTCGACCGCGAAGCCGAAGAAGCCCGCGAACCCGAGCGTCTGGATCCGGGGGGAGACTGCTTCCAGGTTCCGGCGAAGCCGCTCCGACCGGACGTCGATACAGAATGCCGCCTGGACCGCCGGGCTCGGGTCCGCGTCGGCCTCCTGCGAGTGGGGCTCGGAGATCGTCGCCAGGAGCTGGCGTCGGAACGCGGATTCGTAGGCGTCCTGCCAGACGAGGCGGGCCTCGAGGTCCGAGAGGAGGAGCGAGGAAGGCTCGCGATCGGCCGCCTCGAAGGCCGAAGAGCCCGGACCGTGAGCCTGGGAGCAGACGGCCGGCCAGGAGCTCGGATGACGTCGCCTCGCGGCGTGCCGATGCAGGGCTCCATCCCAGGCGAGCCGGACCGCGAGCAGCTCCTTGAGCGAGTGGCTCGGCACCTCGCCCCGGAATCGGGCCTCCCGGATGCGGTACTGCACATGGCCAGCCCAGCCGCCGATCGACGCGAGCTCGCGGGCGAGCAGGGCAGCTCGATCCCGGCGCGGCACGGCCAGCTGATCCAGCACGCGGGCGATCGTCTCCTCGGCATCGTCCGGGAGCTCCCGGACGTATTCACGAAAGCCGTCGAGCCCCAGCAGCTCCGGAGCATGATCCCAACGCGCATGCGCCAGCCAGGCCG
This sequence comes from uncultured Spirochaetaceae bacterium, assembly GCA_964466005.1. Classification (GTDB taxonomy): domain Bacteria; phylum Myxococcota_A; class UBA9160; order UBA9160; family UBA4427; genus UBA4427. The sequence goes on from CAYXLY010000093.1 coordinate 7,750, forward strand.
CATGGACCGGGAGCTCGAGCCAGGGCTGCCGCCAGCTCGACTGGCCGACGTCGAAGCGGGCCGCGCACCAGGTCGAGATCTGCTCGACGACGACCGTCGCCCAGGCGCTTCCATCCGCATGGTCGAGCGCTTCCGCGTAGGTGAGGATGCGACTCTTGGATCCCTCGGGCGGCGCCGGCTCGTCGAGCGCGCGGCGGAAGACCTCGGGGTCGATCTCGGCGAGATCCGGCCGACCGAGAGAGGCCGGCGCCTCGCGGATCGCGTCCATCAGATCGTCCTCGGAGATGCGGCCGCTCTCCCGGCAGTCCCGGTAGAAGTCCACCGTCATGGTTCCCCGCGCGTGATGGATCCGGCCGATCTCTTCGAGTCCCTCTCGGACGGAGAGCTCCGTGAAGCCGAGAAACGGATTCACGGCCACGAAGTTGCGGAGCGTCCACAGCGGGGGGATCGCGCGCTCCGCGGCCTCGATGGCCTGGAGGAGCTCTTCGCGTTCGGTTCTGGAGTCTTCGGACGGACCCGGTCGCTGAGCGAGATCAAGCATGGGATGTTTCTCCGGTGCGGGGTGTCGGGAAGTGCCGGCAGGCATGCAGCCGGCGGTGGAGAGTCACGGTCGAGTCGCCGGCGTGCGGACGGGCCAGAGACGGTCGACGAGGCGGCTCTGCACCGTGCCGATGTAGAAGCCGTTGTGCGCATGGACGTAGAACCGCGCCCATCGTGGGCTGGCTCCGCCTTCTGGCTTCCGGGCCTGCACGAAGAGCGCTCCGAGGAAGAGCAGCAGCACGGCCGAGCCGGTCGGAGAGAGGAAGCGACCCTGCGGCTCCAGTCGGCCGATGACGGAGTCGAGGATCCCGTCGAAGACCAGGAAGCCCCCGAAGTAGAGCAGCGCGATCGCCGCTGCGGGAACGATGCCCGCCAGCTGATAGGGGAGGCCGAAAGGAAGGCTCGAGACGATCTGCTTCGTGAAGAGGAGGAGCTGTGCGAGGCCCAGGGCGAGGATGCCGCCGAGGACCACGAGTCCCGGCTTGGTCTGCACGTCCAGCCCATAGAGGCGGATGCTCAGGAGGACCAGGAGCGCCGCGACGAAGACCGCGAAGACGATGTCGAGCGAACCCACCCGTCTCTCGGTCGCGAGCGGCCGAAGCTGTGCGGGATGGGGATCGACCCAGGAGCCCGCCGACAGGAAGGCATGGGCCTTGTAGAAGGAGTGGCCGACGAGATGGAGTGTCGCGGCCGAGAAGGCGCCGACACCGCATTGCAGCATCATGAATCCCATCTGGGACACGGTCGAGAAGGCGAGCTTCTTCTTGACGTCGGTCTGGGTCAGCATCACGACCGACCCGAAGACCGCGGTCAGTCCACCGAAGAGGGCGAGGATCGCCAGGGCCGACGGCGCGAGGGCGATCAGGGGGCTCATCCGGATCACGAGAAAGCCGCCCGCGTTGATGATGCCCGCGTGCATCATCGCGGAGACCGGTGTCGGCGCCTCCATCGTTTCGGGCAGCCAGCTGTGAACCGGGAACTGAGCCGACTTCGTCATCGCGCCGAGCACGATCAGGACGGCGATGGGAAGGATCTGGCGCGCTCGTTCGTCCACGGGGACCGCCTGTGCCTGCGCGAAGATCTCCGAGAACTCGAAGGTGCCCAGGGTCTGATAGATCCAGACGAAGGCCACGCCGAGGAAGAGATCTCCGATGCGGCTGATCAGGAACTTCTTGCGGGCCGCCAGACGGGCCGCGGGGCGGTCTCCGTAGACGGTGAGGAGCTGGTGCAGGCCGTGGCTCGTGGCGACCCACGCCGCGAAGAAGACGAGTAGATTGCTGGCCAGGACCAGGGAGAGGACGGCCGACAACGAGAAGGCCAGCCACGTCGAGAAGCGGCGCTGGGCGACGTCGGCATCGAGATACCGGATCGCGTAGTAGCTGACGACCAGGCCGATCGAGGAGACCGTGAAGAGCATGATCGCCGTCAGCGCATCGAGTCGGATTCCGATCGGACTCGGAATCAGGGTCGCCTCCAACCCGGAGGGGTCGAGCATGCCCAGGGCCGAGAGCGCGAGAGCGCCGGCGACCGCGATGGCCACGAGAAAGGCGACGCTCGCGCCGAGAGCGGTCAGGCGAGCCGCTCGACGAGGGGAGACGCGAGCCACCCACGGAAGCAGGAATCCCATCGACAGCAGGGCGAGTGGGGCGATGAGGGCGATCGATTCGAGTCTCGTCATGACTGGGCCTCCGGCGGATCCGGTCGAACAGGATTGGATTCCGATGACGCGAATTGAAACACACGAAAAGTAATGCGTCAATTATTAGACAGGAAATATGTGACATAAATCAAGTGGGCCGCGGGCCGCGGCGTCCGTCTCGGAAGGGTCGGCGCGGGACGCTCGACGAGGGCCTGCGGAGGGTCCCGCCGCTCGACTCCGTCGCACGCCGAGCGGCCCGGGGCTCTGGTGGGACGGGATCGCGGTCGGCACGCGGGCGGGCGGGCTCCTCCGGGATGTTTCCCGGTGGATTCCGATCTCCGCTGGGGGGCAGGAGAGGCCGTTCGCGACCGCCGTCCCCCGCCTGTGCAGGGATCTACGCGGGCTTCGCCTGGAGATCGTGCCTCGTGGGACGGGCCACCGGCGGGGGGACCGTCAGGATGGAGGAGTGGACCTGGCGAATGATCATCTCCGCGGTCTCGCCCAGCAGGTCTCCCGTCATTCCCGGTCTTCCGAGGGTCCCCATGACGACGAGATCGGTCCCGTGCTCCTCGGTGAAGCGGGGCAGAGCGTCCTGCGCGGCGCCTTCGATGAGATGGCCCCGGCTTCGTGGCAGGTCCGGCGCGCACTCGCTCAGGATCCGGTCGAGCGCGGAAGAGGCCTGGTCGTGGGCATCGCGGACGTACTCGTCCAGCTCGCGCACCGACATCCTCTCCTTGAGCATCGTGCTCGCAGGCGCATGCCACGCGGCGACGATGGAGACCGTCGCATCGGTCCGGTCGGCGACACGCCGTGCCCGATCGAGGATCCGAGCCGCCGCCTCCAATCGCCGGGCCTCGATCGAGGGGTCGATGGCGGCCAGGATCCTTCGAGGGAGCCGTCCGTCGTCGCCCACGACCCAGACCGGACAGGGACATTTGCGGAAGAGATGAAGGGCCGTGGAGCCGAAGAAGACCCGTCCCTCGTGGGTGAGCCCGTGTGCGGGCTTCACGACGAGATCGAATCCTTCGCGCTCCACACGCTCGAGGATGCAGTCCCAGGGAACGCCCCAGGCGACCTCGCTCCGGATCTCCCTTCCATCGGTCTGGAACGGAGCGCACAGAGCCTCGAGGGCCCGGCTCTCCGAGTCCAGCAGCAGGTCCCGAAGCTGCTGCTCCCGGGATCCGTCCGGATCCGATCCTCTCCAACGGACGCTCTCTGCGAGAACCCGGAGGACATCGAGCCCCGCGCCCTGACGCTGCGCGAGCTCGGAGGCCAGGCTCAGCGCCCGCTGGGCATGGTCCTCGGCCGGCGCGAGAGCGAGGATCCGATCCATCGAGATCTCCTTCCCCTTCGGGCGTCGATTGCCTTCTCCGGTCTTCGACGGGGAAGAAATCGACCGAACGACGCTCCGGCTTGAGACGCCCACGGGCCGGTGGATCGCCTCGATCCCAGGCTCTGCCGCTTCCTTCGCGGATCGAGGAGCTCGAGGCGGTCGCGACCGCGCCGCGGAGGAGGCCCGGGAGTGGAGCGCTCAGTATTCGAAGGAGGCGATCGCCGCGCGATAGCGGGCGAGCGAACGGAAATAGGCAGCCTGGGCGAAGATCAACGCGCGGGCAGCGTCGGCCGCCTGGAGCTCGCGGATGTTGACGTCGATCAGGTTGCTCGAGCCGAGCAAGAGCTTGCGCTCCTCGGCCTCTCGCAGCTGTCTGGCCAGATCCAGGTTCTCGCGCGCGAGACGAGTCTGGTCGAATGCAGCCTGCAGCGCCGCCATCGCCCTCTGGATCGAGGCCGCGATCTGATCCCGCGCGAATCCCGTCTCGTAGCGCAGGCGAGTCAGATCCACCTGCGTCGATCGAACACGTCCCCGGGCCCGTCGCTGGAGGACCGGGAGCTCGAAGCGGAGGCTGGCCTTGACCTCCGTGTCGTCCTTGGGGTTGTTCGAGAGCTCGCCGCTCGAGTCGATCCCCTTCGAGCTCTCTCCGAGATCCCTCGATCCCTCGACCTGCAACCGCACGTCCGGAAGCAGCGCATTCCGGTCGAGGGCCAATCGGGCCTCCATCTCCTCCCGTCGGAGTCGAAGCTCTCGCAGGACGGGATGCGACTCGGAGGCTTGCTCGATGTCCCGCCGAAGCGCGCCCTCGTCCCAGATCCTCTCCGCGGGAAAGCCCCCGGGCAGGCGGGCGGCGCTCG
>CAYXLY010000094.1:0-12074 GCA_964466005.1 uncultured Spirochaetaceae bacterium
TGCGCGCGCAGCCTCTCGATCCGGGGCTCGAGCCCGGCCTCTCCGGATTGCAGCCGACGCGTCCTCTCGAGCAGCTCCGACGCGCGCTCCCGCGCGGCCGGGCCGGCGTCCGTCGCGACCTGCAGCTCTGCCAGCGCGAGGGAGGCCTCGGCATTCCACGGCTGCTCGCGCAGCAGGGCCTCGAGCGTCTCGCTGGCCTCGTCCGTCCGGTCCTGCTCGACGAGCCAGGTGGCGAGCTCGAGGGCGGCCCGGTCGTCGCGAGGATCGAGAGCCACGGCGCGTCGGTAGAGATCCACGATGCGCGCATCTTCGCCGCTCTCGCTCTCGCCCTCGTTCTTGCGATCGAGCATCCGCGCGAGGCCGCGCAGGGCCAGCGGCTGCTGGGCGTCCATCTCGATGGCACGTTCGTAGACGGCGATCACCCGCTCGGGCTCGGCCTCCGTGCTCTCGAGCGCGAGGGCGTGGAGGGTCTGGAAGACGGCCTCGTCGGGATGGGCCGCGCTCGCGCGTCGGGCCATGGCGAGCGCGTCCTGCGCCCGGCCGATGCGGGGGAGCCACTGGACGAGCCGGCTCAGCACGATGGCGTTGCGCGGCGCCGTCAGGTTCAATCCCCGGGTCTTCTCGAGCCGGGTCTTCTCGAGCCGGGTCTTCTCGAGATAGGCGACGGCCTCTTCGGGGCCATCGCGTTCCAGGATCCCTTCGGCGATGGCCGTGGCGGCGCGGGCCACCAGCGCCGGATGCGCGAGCGCCGAGACGAGCGGCTGAGGTGCCTGGTTCCAGATGCCCAGCTTGGCCATCAGTCGGACGGCCATCAGCTGCATGGTCATCGCCTCGCGGTTGTCGCGGGCGGCCAACGAGAGGATGCTGATCGCTCGCTCGTCCTCGCCGAGAGCGACGTAGTAGCTCGCCAGCCGGATGCCGGCGTCCGTCGCCGGGGCGTCGGCCCGGATCGCATAGCGGTACTCCTCGATCGCGCGGTCGAGCTCGCCGGCGCGCTCGGCAGCGACCGCCGTGTAGTAGCGGGCGACCGCGTTGTTCGGCCAGAGCCGGTTGCCCTCGCCCAGATGCTGGAGGGCGCGCTCGGGCTCGCCCTGGCCGAGGAGCGCCCGTCCCTTGATCAGCGAGCGATGCGGCGCGACCGTCAATCGGTCGGCCCACGCGTACGCCTCCTCGAATCGGCCGGCCTGGATCAGGGCGTCCGCATATCCGAACTCGAGATCGGGCGAGGGCGTGGAGGAGAGCTCGATCGCCTTCTCGTAGGCGCTTGCCGCCGCCATCGGCTCGCCCATCGAGGACTCGAAGGCGGCGAGGCTCACCCAGGCCCGGATCCGGGCGACCGGCGACTCGAGCCCGGTGGCCTCCGTCAGAAGATCGCGGGCGTCGTCGATCCGATTCATCGCGCCGAGCCGGGCCGCGATCCGATCCCGGAGCGACTGGGACTCGGGCTCCTGCTCGAGGGCCGTCTCGAGGATCTCGAGCGAGCGGGCCGGCTCGCGATGATCGTCGAAGAACTCGACCGCCTTCGAGAGCACGATCGAGCTGGTCGGGAAGGCCTCGAGACAATGATCGAAGCGCTCGCGGGCGAGCTCCTCCTCGCCCTTCTCGAAGGCGAAGATCGCGCCGGCGGTGCAGAACTTGGGCGAGCCCTCGATCCCGAGGCTCTCGTCCCGATAGAGCGCGTCGAGCTCGCGGAGCGCTTCTCCGGCCTCCTCGACCCGCTGGAGAGCGAGCAGCGCCACCGTCCTCGGAATCAGCACCGCCTTGTTGTCGGGCTCGAGCTCGAGCACCCGGTCCGCGTCCGCGAGCGCCCCTTCGTAGTCGCGTCGCGATCCCTGACGGGCCCGGGCGCGGAGCGTCAGGATGTCGGCGTCCTCTCCGACGACCTCGAGAATCTCCTCACAGGCTTCCTCGGCGGCCTCCCAGGCCTCGCTCAGGATCAAGGCATTCACGAAGAGCTTACCGGCCGGAAGCAGATGGTCCGGATGCTCCATGGCGGCGTCGAGCGACCAGAGAGCGAGGCCGTAGCGCCCGATGGAGGAGAGGGCCTTGCCGTAGAGATGGAGCCGCTCGGGATCGCCGGGCTCCTCGTCGATCAGCTGGCGAAGCGGCTCGATCGACTCCTGGTAGCGACCGGCCGCCTGCAGGGAGCGGATCTCGTCGAGCGTGGGAAGCGAGGACGAGCAGGCGATCCCCGACAGCAGCGAGAGCATCAGCCAGATGCCGAGCCCCGTCCGAGCGGCGGGCCGACCGGCAGCCTTCGCCCCGCGGTCACGCAGTCGTCGGCGCCATCGTCCAATCGCCACCGCGCGGGACCGCTTGCGCGGGCGAGGGGCGACGACGACAATGGGGCGCGAGCCCCGCGCACGGATCCGTCCGGGACGGTCCGCGGCGCCCGACTCGATCCTCGACGGGCCGTCGGCGGAGAGATGCGTCACCGACGGATCGCGCACCGACGGAGCCGTCTCTTCGTCAGGCCGGTCGTCGGGCCGGTCGGAAGCTCGGGCGTCGCGGAGCGGCGGACGGGAAGGCGCGAGTCGGCCATGTCGTTTCATTTCTTCGAGGTCCAACTGGGATGATCCTCTTCATCGTTCGGCTTCTGCGGTCTCCGTGGCCGTGGCTGCTGCTGGCCGTCCTCGTGGCCGCCTACACCGTCATGGCGCCTCGCATCGCGAGGGAGCAGGGCGGCGATCGGCGACCCGTCGGGACCGCCGAGGATATCGCCGCGCTGGCGGAGCGCGACGACGTCAACGTTCTTTTCATTCTCGTCGATACCCTGCGGGCCGACCGGTTGGGCGCGTATGGGTACGACCGCGAGACCAGCCCCCTCTTCGACGTCCTGGCCGAGCGGGGCGTGCGCTTCGATCGGCATCTCGCCCAATCCTCCTGGACGAAATGCTCCATGGCCTCGCTCTGGACCGGACTCTATCCCAAACGGACCGGCGTCACGCGCTTCGACGAGGTCCTCTCGGACTCGGCCCGGCTCCCGGCGGAGATCCTCTCGGAGGCGGGATTCAAGACGGCGGGGATCTTCCGCAACGGCTGGGTCACCGGCTACTTCGGCTTCGACCAGGGCTTCGACGTCTATGCGAGACCCTTCCCCCAGCCGGTCGATCCCCGGATCCGCGCGGAGAATCCGACGGTGTCGACCGGCGGCAGCGATCTCGACGCGACCGCCTCGGCGCTCGAGTTCCTGCGGGTCCACGGAGAGGATCGCTGGCTCCTCTACATGCATCTGATGGACGTGCACGAGTATCTCTACAGCGAGGAGACGGCGCTCTTCGGGACCTCCTACTCGGACGTCTACGACAACTCGATCCTCTGGGTGAACACGGTCCTCGATCCCTTCTTCGCGGAGCTGTCGAGCCGCGGGCACCTCGAGAACACGCTCGTCGTCCTCACCTCGGACCACGGCGAGGCCTTCAGCGAGCGGGGCTTCGAGGGCCACGCGCGCCACGTCCATCGCGAGAGCACGGAGGTCCCCTGGATCCTGGCCTTCCCGTTCCGGCTGGAGGAGCCCGTCGTGGTCCGTCAGCGCACGGCGGGCGTGGATGTCTGGCCCACGCTGCTCGACCTCCTGGGCGCGCCGCCCCTCGAGACGACCGACGGCCGCTCGCGCGTGCCCGAGATCCTCGCGGCGGCGGGCGGGAGCGAGCCCGTGGCTTCCGAGGATCCGGCCTACGCCTTCCTCGACCAGAACTGGGGACGACGGGGCATGCCGGAGAAGCCGACGCTCGCGGTCGTGGACGGATCGCTCCGCTACGTCCACTATCGGGACGAAGCGGGCGAGATCGTCGAGGAGCATCTCTATGATCGTCTCCGCGATCCGGCCGAGCTCGTCGATCTCCGGCTCGACGAGCCCGAGGCGCTCGACCGGATGCGCCGGCTGGCGAGCGAGCAGCTGGAGCGCTCGACCCCGGCCTTCCGGACCGATCCCCGCCTCGAGCTCGATGAGATCCAGCTCCAGCAGCTGCGCGCGCTCGGCTACGAGGTGCCCTGATCCCTGCCGCTCGCGGACCGGCTCCGGCCGGTCCCCCGCCGCTCCGGGCGCGACCCCTCGAGCCGACCGGCGCGATCGGATGGAGCGGATCGAGCGGATTTCGTGCGGATCGGCCAGGGACTGCGGAGCTAGAAGATCAGCTTCACGTCGGCGCCGATGGTTCGGGGCGGGCCGACGTTGTTCAGCACCACCTTCGAGAACTGCGAGGCGTCGAAGGCGAAGGTCTTGTAGCGCGTGTCGAGGATGTTCCGGATCCAGCCCGCGACCTCGAGACGGCCGCCGGGGGGCCGGTAGGTGAGGCGGAGGTTGTGCAGGATGAAGGCGCGCTGGCCGATGGTGTGCTCCGGCAGCACGTTCTCGCCGGTGAACCGGACGTTGCCCCGACCTTCCTCGGCGTCGAAGAACGTGTCGTCGGTGAAGGAGAAGTCGTAGCGGGGGACGATCTCGCCGAAGCGTCCGAGGTCGAGGGACCACTCGACGCTCCCCGAGATACTGAAGCGCGGGGAGTTCGGGAGTCGGTTGCCGGAGAAATCGACCGTCACCGGGATCACCTGACCGAGCGCGTTCTCGAACAGACGCCGATTCGTGAAGTCGATGAACTGGCTCTCGAGCCAGCCGAAGCGCAGGTTGAGCTTCAGGTTCTCGTAGCGCGGCGAGACGATCGCCTCGAGCGGACGCACGGTGAGATCGACGTCGGCGCCGTAGTTCTCCACCTCGGCCGCGTTCTGGATCTCGAGCACCGGAGGGCCCGAGGGCGGATCGCTGAAGAGGAAGACCTGGTAGTTCTCGTAGAGGTAGTAGAAGATCTCCGCGCGGAGCGCGATCCGTCCCTGCCAGAGATCGGCGGAGAGGATGCCTTCGAAGGAGTCGACGGTCTCCGGGTCGACGGGGTCGGTCTGGGCCGTCGCGGAGACGCCTGCGTTGAACGTCCCGGGCTTGAATCCATGGCTGTACTTGAGGGTCCAGGAGATGTCCTCGGTGAAGGCGTGCTCGAGCGAGACGGTGCCCGTCCACTCTTCGAAGACCTCGGCCTGCGAGACGAACTGACTCCGGTTGCGCTGTGTCCGGGTGAGATCGAAGGTCTTGTCCTCCCAGTTGTAACGTACGCCCGCGTTGAGCGTGAAGCGCTCCGAGAGCATCCAGTCGAGACCGGCCCAGGCGCCGACGGAATGCGTCTCCTGCTCGAACTCGCGCGTGATTCCGAAGAAATCGGCCGGGAAGGGGAGAGCCTGGTTGAAGGGCAGCACCAGGAGAAGGTCGGCCTCGAGATCCTCGTAGAAGTAGTAGGCGCCCAGGTTCCAGCTGATGGGCAGATCGACCAGCTCCCCGTTCAGGGTGAGCTCCTGCCAGAGCTGCTTCGCCTCGTCTTCGTCGACGCTCTCGAAGATCACCTCGGGCGTGTTGTCCGTGTCGCGATTCTGGAAACGCTCGTAGGTGTCGAAGCCGCTGAGCACCCCGAGCTCGAGCGAGGTGAAGCGGCCGTCGAGCAGGGGCACGGTGCCCGACAGGTTGATGCCCCAGGTCTCGAGGCGGGTCCGTCCCTCGCGGTTGAAGTCTCCGCGAAAAGGACGGCCGTCGAGGTTGCGGGCCAGCTCGCGCGCGAGCTGCTCTCCGGCATCCGTGTTGGTGCATCCGCCCTGCGGCGTGAGGGGCCCGCAGAGCACGTCGAAGCGCTGCTTCTGGTCGGGCTCGCGATAGCTGACCTCGGGAAAGTTGCCGTCGACGAGACCGCCGAGGTTGGACTGGGAGTTGGCGTTCGGGAAGTTGCCCGTCCCCATCGCCTGGCCCACGACCGGCTGCTGATCGAGGCGGCTGCCGTGCACGTTCAGGAGCCACTCCATCTCGGTGTCCGGGGGACGGAAGAGCAGCAGCCCGCGGCCCGCCCAGTTGTCCTCCTCGCCGAAGAGGTCGGGCAGGCCTTCGGGAATCGGAGAGATGCTGCCTCCGCGGAAGTTCACGGTCGCCTTCTCTCCGCACTGACTCGCCGCACCGGGGTCGGTGGAGAGGCCCGGCGGGCGCGGGACGCGCTCCGAGAAGGGCAGGGCATCCCCGCAGCCGTTCACCTTGTAGGGTTCGGCCTGGCGGACGCGGAAGGACAGACGGGCGGCGAGAACGTCCTCCACGACGGGTACGTTCAGGGCGCCTTCGTAGTCCTGGATCAAGCCCTGTCGGGCGCCTTCGACCGACGGCGCCCAGGTCCCGAAGCGGGCGCGGACATAGGACTGGAAATCGAACTCCGGCTTGCGCGAGGTGATGACGATGGCTCCGGCCGAGCCGTTGCGATAGGCGCCGGTCCCCTGCGGTCCGCGGAGCACGTCGACCGAGCCCGCGTCGAAGATCTGACCGAGCTGGAGGGGGGCGGTGTTCACGCCGACTCCATCCTGGGAGATCGCGACGGCGCTCGTCGCGTTGGGGCCGAAATCCTGGAGACCGACGCCCCGGATGAAGAAGGTCGCCTGGGTGGCGGAGTTCTGCCGGATCTCGAGATTGGGCGTGACGGTCGACAGGTCTCCGACGTTCTGGACGGCCTGCGCCTCCAGCTCGAGGGCGTCGAAGCTCGTCACCGAGGTCGGGGAAGCGAGCAGGGCCGCGGTGGCGCTGCTGCCGGTGACGAGCATCTCCTCGACTCCGGCCCACGGGTCGTCGGCGTTCGCGGAAGACGAGCCGGACCCCGAGGTGTCGGCCTGCGCGAGAAGCAGGACGTCGCGCTGTACGAGTCCCGCTTCTCTCGCCTCCGCTCGCTGGGCGTTGGGAGCGAGCAGCGCGAAGAGGAGCGCCGGGAAGACGAGCCGGCCGAGCGAGAGCAGTGACGCGCGACGTGCATGCCGGTACCGGAGGCGGATGGGATGCATCCGGACACGATACCGTTTTCGGATTCCTCCGGTTCCCTGAGATCCGATCACTCGAGGCTCCTCGCGTGTCGCGCACGCTGCGAGGGAGCGATGACGATCCTGAATGGAGATGGGGTGGCGGCGCATCGGGCCGAGAGTCTGACGAATCACTCGTCGTTCGTCATCTGCGGACCGTCCCATTCATCGAGCGCTCTCCGCCTCCGATCTCGCCCGGATTCCCTCCCGATCCGCGAACGCCCGCGGAAGGAGGGGAATCGCTCGGGAGACACGCCGCGGACGTCGGTCCGAACGAACGCTCGTCGGGGTCTTCAGGCGCGGGTCTGATTGTCCGTCATTTCTCTGGATCGGTCTTCCGTCGATCGTGGCTTCATCGGTCGGGGCTCCGGCATCCAATCGGTCCGAAGATCGCTCCGGAGGCCCCGGCAGGTGTGTTATACAGCGGCCATGTCTGGATTGTGGCGTGATCGATTCCGACGGATCGCTTCCCCTGCTCTGCCCGTTCTCGTCTTCGCGGCCTTCGTCGTCGCCTTCGCGGACGGGACGGCCGCAGCCGCCTCACGCGAGCAGCCAAGGGACGAGCTGGATCGGTGGGTGCCTTCATTGGCCGTCTTCGGCGGCTTCCAGCAGCAGGAGGCCGAGGGCGAGGTCGACTCCGGAATGCTCCTGGGGCCCCAATGCGTCGAGGAGCTGACGAACTGCGAGATCGATCGTCAGATCCAGCCGAGCGCGGCCGACGAGGACCAGATCCGGCGCTTTCGGGCAGGTCTCTCGATCGAGCTGATGACCCCCCGCTTCGTCGAGGGGCTCGGAGAGGTCCGTGCCTTCGCGCATGTCGACCCGATGCTCTCCGTCGGCTTCGAGCGCAAGCTCGCGGGGGACGGCAATCCCGGCCCGATGATCGAGCCGGACTTCGCAGAAGCGGTGACGCGCTCCGACGCGAACGCGTTCACGGGTCAGGGAACGCGAGTGCTGGCGGAGCCCGAGCCCTTCGTCCTGAATGCGGGCGCCGGCCTGGCCTTCACCTTCGACGTCTTCGACATGCGGCTTCGGATCAAGCCTTCGGTCGAGTATCTCCGTGAGCGGCTCGAGGTGACGGGAAGGGTCAATCGGGTGGTCCAGGTCGACCAGATCCCCCGGCCGGACACGCCCGAGGACTTCCGCCTGATCTCGCTCTCGGCGAGTGACCTGAAGACCTATCATGCTCTGGGGCCGGGCCTCGAGGTCGAGATCGACAGCGATCGCTTCGGGCCCTTCGTGCTGACCCCGTTCGTTTCCGCTCGCGCCTATCGCTTCTTCGGCGACCTCGACGTGACCCTGAACGCGGTGAACGAGTTCGGCGAGTCCGCCGAGTGGCGCTTCGACCGCGATCCGTGGCAGTGGGCGGCGCGCTTCGGCCTGCGTCTTCGCTGGCTGCCCGAGTGAGGCAGGGCGGGAGCCTTCGCGAGGGCGGAGCGGCCGGGAGCGCCGGCGGCTCGGGGCTCGAGTGGATCGAGGCTCGTCGCGAGGCCCCGCTCTGCAGGAGAGAGAGGTAGGAAGATGCGCAGTGGCTTGAGCGGACTCCGGGTGCTCGACTTCTCGACACAGATCGCGGGACCCTACGCGACGAAGCTGCTCGCCGACGCGGGGGCCGAGGTCATCAAGATCGAGTCCCCGGAAGGCGACCCGCTCCGGCACAGCTCGCCGACGGGCGTCGATCCCGGTGACGAGGACGCGCCGCTCTTCCGGTTCCTGAACGCGGGCAAGAAGTCCGTGGTCGGAGAGGTCTCGGATCCGCACGTCCAGGCCCTCCTCGACGACGCCGACCTGGTGGTCGAGGCCTTCGGACTCGCGACCGACGCGGGCGTCCGACTCGACGTCGCGGCCCTGCGTGCTCGTCGTCCCGACCTGACCCTCCTCTCGATCACTCCGTGGGGCCGGACGGGGCCCTGGGCGGAGCGTCCGGCGAGCGAGTTCACCTTGCAGGCGGAGTCGGGCTCGATCGGAGTGCGCGGCCTGCCCGGTCGGGAGCCCTTCCAGGCCGGGGGACGGATCACGGAGTGGGTCGGCGGGACCTTCGCCGCGGTGGCGGCTCTGGCGGCGGTGCGCGCGGCCCGCGAGACCGGCCTCGGGGAGCACGTCGATTTCTCGCTCCTCGAGGTCATGCACATCGCCTCCAGCAACTACTCCGACCTCACCTTCCGCCTCATGACGGGAGGCGCGGAGGACGCGGAGGTCCCGCCCTATCCGCCCCAGACCGTCGAGACGCCTTCGATCGAGCCGACGAGCGATGGCTATGTCGGGTTCTGCACGAATACCCGGCAGCAGTTCTCGGACTTCCTCGTGCTGATCGAGAGGCCGGACCTCCAGGAGGACGAGCAGCTCGCCCAGTTCGCGGGCCGCCTGATGCGCTTCGCCGAGTGGAACGAGATCATCCACGCGAACACGACGCAGCGGACGACGAAGGATCTCATCGAGATGGCGTCGCTGCTGCGCATTCCCGTGGCGCCGATCTGCAACGGTGAGACGGTGCAGCAGCACGAGCAGCTCGTCGCGCGGGGCGTCTTCGTGCCGGAGGCGAGCGGCCGGTTCGTCCAGCCGCGGCGCCCCTTCCGGGTCGACGACCAGGATCCGCCGGCGCCGGGGCCGGCGCCTCGTCTGGGCGAGCACACGCACGGGGCGGGGTTCGAGACGACGCGCTCCGACGCGCCCGCTGTGGGAGGCGCCGTGGGAAGTGCCGCGAGAGGAGAGCCCGGCCGCCTTCCCTTGAAGGGTCTGCGCATCCTGGACATGACGGCGTGGTGGGCCGGTCCCTCGGCCAGCCACATGCTCGCCTGCCTGGGCGCCGAGGTGATCCACGTCGAGTCGACCTCGCGTCCCGACGGCATGCGGATGGTCGGCGGCATGATGGCCGCGCACTACCCGCAGTGGTGGGAGGCGAGTCAGTTCTTCCTCTCGGCCAACAGCAACAAGAAGGGCATCACGCTGGATCTGACGAAGGAGCGCGGACGCGAGCTGATCGAGGCCCTGGTCCGCGAATGCGATGCCGTCGTCGAGAACTTCACGCCGCGGGTCCTGGAGAATTTCGGACTGACCTGGGAGCGGATCCACGAGCTGAACCCGCGCGCCCTCTTCGTGCGCATGCCCGCCTTCGGGCTCAGCGGACCGTGGCGAGACAATACGGGCTTCGCCCAGACGATGGAGCAGCTCTCCGGGCTGGCCTGGCTGACGGGGCATCCCGACGATCAGCCGCGGATCCAGCGAGGTCCCTGCGACCCGCTCGCCGGCATGCACGCCACGCATGCCCTGCTGGTCGCGTTGGCCGAGCGGGACGCGACCGGCGAAGGGCATCTGGTCGAGTGCACCATGGTGGAGGGCGCGCTGAACGTGGCCGCCGAGCAGCTGGTCGAGTTCAGCGCCCATGGCCGGCTGATGGAGCGCGAGGGCAACCGGTCTCCCCTGGCCGCGCCGCAGGGGCTCTATCCCTGCGCGGGCAGCCAGCCGGGCCAGGAGCGCTGGCTCGCGCTCTCCATCGCGAACGACGCGCACTGGTCGTCCCTTCGGCAGGTGCTCGGCGCGCCGGATTGGGCCGCGGCGTCTCGCTACGAAACCCACGCCGGCCGGCGCGAGGGGCACGACGAGATCGACCGGGAGCTGCGGCGCGAGCTGGCCGAGTGGGATCGCACCGAGCTGGTGGAGCGACTCCTCGCCGCGGGCATCCCGGCAGCGCCCGTCGCCGATCCGCGCATCCTGTCCCGGACGAACGAGCAGCTCCGTGCGCGCGGCTTCTTCGAGAGCCCGACCCATCCCGTGGTCGGCACGCTACCGATCCCCGGTCAGCCCTTCCGCTACGAGCGCGTCGGCTCCTGGGTCCGCTCGCCCGCCCCGACCCTGGGGCAGCACAATCGCGAGATCCTCGGGGAGCTCCTCGGTCTCTCGGACGCCGAGCTCGAGGCGCTCGCCGAGGAGAAGGTGATCGGGACGCAGCCCGAAGGGCTCTGAGCGGCTCGGCGGCGCATCTTCGCGACGAGGCGGGGCGATCCGCGGATCAGCGGACGAATCGAGCGGACGCGAGATGAAGAGACGAAGAGACGAAGAGACGAAGAGATGAAGAAAGGGAATGCAGGCATGATCCTCGAAGGCAAGGTCGTCATCGTATCGGGCATCGGGCCCGGGCTCGGCCAGGAGCTGGCCATCAACGCGGGCCGGGAGGGAGCGAAGGTCGTCCTCGCGGCGCGCACGGAGTCCTTCCTGAAGGAGGTCGACGCGATCGTGCGGGAGTCGGGGGCGGAGACGCTCGTCGTCCCGACCGACATCACGGACGAGACGCAGTGCCAGCGGCTGGTGGATGCGACGATCGAGCGATTCGGCCGGGTCGATGCGCTCATCAACAGCGCCTACACGGGCGGCAAGCCGGTGCTCTTCGAGGACTCCGACCTCGAGGACTGGCGCAAGGTGATGGAGATCAACCTCTTCGGAGGACTCACGCTCACCCAGAAGGTCGTTCCGCACATGAAGTCCCAGGGCGGCGGCTCGATCGTGAACATCAACACCATGGTGCAGCGCAAGCCGATGCCGATGCAGGGCAGCTACGGCACCTCGAAGGGCGCCCTCACGGCCGCGACCCGCATGCTCGCCAAGGAGCTCGGCGGACACGGGATCCGGGTGAACTCGGTCTCCATGGGATGGATGTGGGGCCCGCCCGTGGAGGGCTACGTGAAGGGCGCGGCGAAGCAGATGGGCGTCGCCGAGGAGGAGATCCTCAAGGGAATCACCGCGGACATCCCCCTCGGCCGGATCCCGGACGACAGCGACTGCGCGAATGCGGCGCTCTTCTTCGCCTCGGACCTCTCGAAGGTGGTCACCGGCGCGAACCTCGACTGCAACGGCGGAGAGCTGATGACCTGAGCGCGGGAGGCGCGCCCTCCGACCGCCCGCGCCGACGAGGGCGGGCTCGCCGCGGTCAGCCCAGTCCCGGGTAGTCGGTGTATCCGACGGGCCCCGGCGTGTAGAGCGTCTTCGGGTCGAAGCGGGCGAGCTCGGCTCCGCGCCGAAGGCGTTCGACCAGGTCCGGATTCGCGATGTAGGCTCGCGCGAAGGCGACGGCCTCGGCGATCCCCTCTTCGATCACGCGAGTGGCCTCGGGGAGCTTGAAGCTGTCGTTCACCACGAGGGGCCGCCCGAACGCCTCGCGGGCGAGCGCGATGTTGTCGAGCGCGATGTCGTGCAGTCGGATCACGTGGCAGTAG
>CAYXLY010000095.1:0-12046 GCA_964466005.1 uncultured Spirochaetaceae bacterium
CGAGCCGGCGCGGACGGTGAAGTCGTGTCCGTAGACGGCGACCTCGCGGCCGTCGATGTCGAGGATGCCGGTCACGATCGACGCGCCGTCGAGCTCGGGGCCCCAGTTGCGCCAGAGGATCATGGGCTCTCGGTCGGTGAGGACCTTGATCCGCTCCCAGACCGTCATTCGATTCTTGGAGTGCTGGACGCGGACCCGATCCGGCCCGCCGCCGGCCAGCGGCTTCTCGATCAGCTCCCGCCCCATCTCGAGCGCGGCGTCGTAGAGGCCCGCCCCCTTCGTGCCGGATCCGGCCTCCTGGGGCGCGTGCTCCTTCGCAGCGAGGGGGTTCTCGAGGGAATGCTCGGTGTCGGCCATGTCTCTCACGTCTGCAAGCGGTCTCGCGACCGGCAAGGGCTCTGGAGCCGGTCCGTGTCCCGACCTCGAGGTGCGAAGCCGGGACCGGGGCTCCGGGTCGCTCCAGTGAAGCATGTCGATCCGGGTCTGTCCCCGGGTCGCTTCCTGGAACGGAGGGGCCCGCCCTGCGGGCGCGTCGAGTGTACCCAGTCTGTCACGGGCCAGCGACCGCCTTCGAGGCCTTTCGATCGGCCGCCGGGAGTCGGGTCTCGGGCTCCCGGCGCCTCATCCGGATCCGAGCCGCACTCCGACCGCGATCGCCGCCACACAGAGCACGCCGTTCGCGATCAGGTAGACGGTCAGTCGCAGCGGGTCGCGCCGACGGGCGAGGCCGACGGCATCGGCCGCGAAGGTCGAGAAGGTGGTGAGGGATCCGCAGATCCCGGAGCTCCAGAAGAGTTTCGCGCCCGAGAGTGGCGTCGCCGCGGAGAGGGCGCCGAGCGGCTCAGGGCCGTCCGGGCCGGCGAGCACGAGCCCCAGGACGAAGGATCCCACGACGTTCACGATCAGCGTGGCATGACCGATCGCGAGCCAGCCCGGGATCCCGCGCGAGCCGACGGGCAGCCAGCGTGCGACCGCTCGCTGGATCGCGGCGCGCCCGAGCGCGCCGATCGCGCCCCCCGCCGCGACGACGAGCCAGCCCTCCCAGACACTCATCGGGCGGATCTCCACAGACGATCTCCCAGCGCGAAGGCCGCCATCCCGATGGCCATCGCGAGGCCGAGGTGCAGGAGGGCGACTGCCGCGCCTCCGACCGACGCGCGCCCGTGCGTCTCGGCGGCGAGGGTCGAGAACGTCGTGAACGAGCCGCAGACTCCGACGACCCAGAAGGGCCTGAGCAGGGGGTGGGCGATCGGAGAGGTGAATCGGGCCAGGGAGGCGCCGAGCACGAAGGCGCCCGAAGCGTTGGCGACCGCCGTGCCGAGGGTCTCCGGGAGACCGACCGCGGCGACCGCGAGCCCGAGACCGAATCGAAGGCTGGCGCCGAGGACGCCTCCCGCGGCGACGGCGCAGAGCTCTCGGGAGAGGGAAAGGGGTCGGGGATCGGAGAGTCTCGAGCGGGCAGGGTCGGAATCGAGCATGACGACCCAGCATATGAGCTCCCCGCCGCCATCGCATCGGCTCGCGAGCGGGGGCCGGGGCCTGTCTGGGGGGCGGCGGAGGGGCGCCGCTCTCTCTGCGCCCTCCGGTTCCCTGCGCGGGCGGGGGCGGGGGCGGATCAGGCTGGGCGTGTCCGCGATCATTCCTCGGGATGCCCTGGACGCGTTCGGGCGACGACGCGAGCCAGCCAGAGCAGGGCGATTCCACAGAGGCCGCCCAGCGCGAAGCCCAGGGAGAGAAGCACGACGTGCTGTCCCTGGGCGTCGATCGCCAGACCGATGATCGGTCCGGCGAGGGTGAAGGAGAGACGGAAGAGCAGGCTGCGCAGCGAGGCGAGGCTGGCCCGGTCGCCGGACGGGATCTCGCGTTGCTCGGCATGGGCGAGGGCCGGGCTGGAGAGTCCGCGGCTGAGGTTGAACGCGAAGTAGAAGACGAAGCCCCAGACGGCCTGAGTCGCTCCCATCCCGAGATAGCCCGTCGTGATCAGGAGGGTACAGAGGCTCAGGAGGGGGATCAGGCCGATCCGACGTTGGACCCGATCGCTCGTGATCGCGCCGAGCGCGACGACGTAGTTGGCGGCGGCCCAGATCGGTCCGATCCAGGAGACGGGGACGCCGGCGTCCCGCGCGTAGAGGGCGACCAGCCAGACGGGAATGAAGCTCGCGAGGCCGAGGACGACGGCGAGGGCGAAGAGGGCGCGGAGTCTCGGGGCCCGGACCGCCACGAAATGCACCAGGGAGCGGACATGCGCCCAGGGCGCGTCCACCCGACGTCGGACGGTCGGGGTCTCGACCAGGAGGGCACACACGACGAGATCGAGGACCCAGACGCCGATCATGGCCACGAAGGGCAGCCGCACCCACCAGGCGAAGAGCAGACCCGCCACGAGCGCGGCACTCCCCTCCGACATCTGGCCAAAGAAGCGCATGCGTCCGAACCAGCGCGAGAACTCCGCCTCCCGCCCCTCGTGCAGGAGCGATTCGTAGAGCAGGGCGGAGGTGGTTCCCGAGACCAGCGAGAGGGCGAGCCCGAGGCTCGCTTCGGCCAGCAGGACGCTCCAGAAGTCGAAGGCGAGGCTGTAGAGGGTCCACCCGACGATCGACGTCGTCGCGGCGAGCAGCAGCGTGGGGCGGTACCCGATGCGATCGGCGAGGTAGCCGGAGGGAAACTCGAAGAGCGCCAGGCTGGCTCCGAAGACCGCCTGGACGGTCATGATCTCGGCCATCGAGAGGCCGAGATGATCCTGTTGGAAGAGCGTGATCACCGCCATCGGGAAGAGCGACATCATCAGGCCCTGATGAACGCAGAGCAGGACCGGATTTCGGGCAGGGCTCGCTGATCCAGGAGAGCCGGACCCGGAGGAGAGAGGGCGGGGACGGATCCTCAACCGCTCACCCGGCCTGGGGCGGCGCGATCCCGAGAGCGGGCCGGTCGGGTCGGTGTCGAAGGCGCATGGAGGGAGATTCTCCCGGCCTCGGGACGGCCATGCCATCTCCGCGCTGCCTCGGGGGGATCCGGTGTCGCGAGACCTCTCCGTCCGAGGCGTGGAGGAGGGGGGCTTGCCGGATACCCGGGGTGCTGTGCTAACCGGGTAGGCCTTCGGGTGGGGCGGGAAGTCAGCGCCTCGAGAAAAATCCGTTGGGTTCCGATTCCGGCTGCCACCCGACCGCCGTGATCGCTGCACCTCCCCCCGGTGTGCCGATCCCAGGAGAGCGAGAAGCAGCACGAGAGGCAGCATGGGGAAATCGCTCGTCATCGTGGAGTCACCCGCCAAGGCGCGGACGATCAACAAGTATCTCGGACGAGATTACGTGGTGAAGTCCAGCGTCGGGCATATCCGCGACCTGCCGGTGAGCGGCTCGGGCAAGAAGGTCGATCCGAAGGAGCGGGCCAGGGCCGCCGCAGAGACGCGGAAGATGCCGCCCGCAAAGCGCGAGAAGCACAAGAAGGAGCGAGCCCGCAAGGCGCTCTTCGCGCGCATGGGGATCGATCCCGAGCAGGATTGGGATGCGAACTACGAGATCCTTCCGGGCAAGGAGAAGGTCGTCACCGAGCTGCAGAAGCTCGCGCGCTCGGCGGACACGGTCTACCTCGCGACGGATCTCGATCGCGAGGGCGAAGCGATCGCCTGGCACCTGAGAGAGGTCATCGGTGGGGACGACTCGCGCTTCAAGCGCGTGGTCTTCAACGAGATCACGAAGACCGCGATCCAGCAGGCCTTCGAAGATCCCGGCGAGCTCGACCTCTCACGCGTGAACGCCCAGCAGGCGCGTCGATTCCTGGATCGGGTCGTCGGCTACATGCTCTCCCCGCTGCTGTGGGCGAAGCTGGCGCGGGGGCTCTCCGCCGGCCGGGTCCAGTCGGTCGCGGTGAGGTTGATCGTCGAGCGGGAGCGGGAGATCCGGGCCTTCGTTCCGGAAGAGTTCTGGGAGGTGCACGCCGACACGCGCACCTCCTCCAGGGAGCTCTTGCGTCTCGAGGTTGCGAAGCAGACGGGAGAGACCTTCCGGCCGACGAGCAAGGAGGCGACCGACCGCGCGCTCGCCCGGCTCGAGGGGGCCGAGTACGAGGTCGTCGAGCGCAAGGACAAGCCGACCCGCACGCGGCCGGGGGCGCCCTACATCACGTCCACGCTCCAGCAGGCCGCGAGCACGCGGCTCGGGTTCAGCGTGAAGAAGACGATGATGCTCGCGCAGCGTCTCTACGAGGCCGGGCACATCACCTACATGCGGACCGATTCGACGAACCTCTCGAGCGAGGCCGTCGAGGCTTGTCGCAGCCTGATCGGAAGACGCTTCGGCGCCCGCTACCTGCCCGAGAAGCCGAACTCCTACTCGAGCAAGGAGGGGGCGCAGGAGGCGCACGAAGCGATCCGGCCCTCGGACGCGAACGTCCATCCGGGCTCGATCTCCGGTCTGGAGCGCGACCAGCAGCGTCTCTACGAGCTCATCTGGCGACAGTTCGTCGCCTGTCAGATGGTCCCGGCGGAGTATCTGTCCACGAGTCTGACGGTGAAGGCCGCGGACTTCGAGCTGAAGACCCGGGGGCGCATCCTCGTCTTCGACGGTCACACGGCTGCGCAGCCGCCGTCTGGCCGATCCAGCGAGAACGACGTGCCGCTGCCGGACGTGCAGGTGGGCGAGCGACTCGAGCTCGAGAAGCTCGATCCCAGCCAGCATTTCACGAAGCCCCCGCCGCGTTATGGCGAGGCGAGCCTCGTGAAGGAGCTCGAGAAGCGCGGGATCGGCCGCCCGTCGACCTACGCCTCGATCATCTCGACGATCCAGGATCGGGGCTACGTGCGCCTGGAGAACCGACGCTTCCACGCCGAGAAGATGGGCGAGATCGTGACCGAGCGTCTGATGGAGAACTTCGAGGACCTGATGGACTACGGGTTCACGGCGGGACTCGAGGAAGCGCTCGACGAGGTCGCGGTCGGCCAGAAGGATTGGAAGAAGGTCCTCGGCGACTTCTACGAGGACTTCCGGAAGAAGCTCTCGGCGGCCGAGAGCGAAGAGAAGGGCATGCGCGCGAACGCGCCCACGGATACCGACATCCAGTGCCCGAGCTGCGGGCGCCCGATGCAGATCCGCACGGCGAGCACGGGCGTCTTTCTCGGCTGCTCGGGCTACGCGCTGCCTCCGAAGGAGCGATGCAAGACCACTCTCAACCTGATCCCCGGCGACGAGGCCGTCTCCCTGGAGGAGGGCGAGGACGAGGGAGAGGGAGAGGCGCGGCTCCTCCTGAAGAAGCGGCATTGTCCGCTCTGCGGGACGGCCATGGACAGCTATCTCGTCGACGAGACGCGAAAGCTGCACGTCTGCGGCGACAACCCGGACTGCCCGGGCTTCGAGGTCGAGACGGGGACCTTCCAGATCAAGGGCTACGACGGGCCGGTGCTCGAATGCGACAAGTGCGGAGCCGAGATGCAGCTGCGCTCCGGGCGCTTCGGGAAATACTTCGCCTGCACGGCCGAGGCGTGCAAGAACACGCGCAAGCTGCTGCGCAGCGGCGAGCCGGCTCCGCCCAAGGCCGATCCCATCCCCATGCCGCATCTGCGCTGTGAGAAATGCGACGACTTCTTCCTCCTGCGCGACGGCGCCGCCGGGATCTTCCTGGCGGCCAGCCAGTTCCCGAAGCATCGTGAGACCCGGGCACCGACGGTGCAGGAGCTCGTCGAGGTCCGCGATCAGCTCGACCCGAAGTACCGCTACCTCGCAGAGGCACCGAGAGTCGATCACGAAGGACGCCCGGCCATCGTCCGCTTCTCTCG
This sequence comes from uncultured Spirochaetaceae bacterium, assembly GCA_964466005.1. Classification (GTDB taxonomy): domain Bacteria; phylum Myxococcota_A; class UBA9160; order UBA9160; family UBA4427; genus UBA4427. The sequence continues at coordinate 5,771 of CAYXLY010000095.1, forward strand.
CAAGACCAAGGAGCAATACGTCACCTCCGAGGAGGAGGGCCGCACGACGGGCTGGCGAGCCACCTATCGCGATGGCGAGTGGGTGGAAGAGAAGCCCGAGCCGCGGAGTCGGCGGGAAGGCGGCAAGGCCGGCACGAAGAAGAAGGCGGCAGCCCGCAAGCCTGGAGCGCGCAAGAAGAGCGCGGCGACCCGGAGCGCGGGGCCAAAGAAGAAGGCCCGGAAGGCCCCCAAGAAGGCCTCCCGGAAGAAGGCCAAGAAGGCCTCCGCGAAGAAGGCCACGGCCAGGAAGAGGGCGGGGGAGAGGGAGTAGCGCCATGACCTGGCGTCCCGTTTCGAGCGAGGATCGGCTGGACCGGCTCGAGTCCCTCGAAGAGATCCGTCAGCTGGTCGCGAAATACTGTCTGGCCCTCGACATGCGGGATCTCGACGCCTTGTGCGGTCTGTTTCCGGAGGATGTCCGCGTCAGTCGCAGCGCGTCCGGTCGTCGGGCGCTCAAGCGCTGGTTCGACCAGACCTTGAGGGAGCAGTTCACCGGAACGGCTCATGTCACCGGGAACCACATCATCGAGTTCGAGGATAGGGAGCACGCGCGCGGCCTCGTCTACAGCCGAAACGAGCACGAGACGGGCGATCAGTGGATCATCATGACGATGACCTACTGGGACCGATACGAACGGCTCGACGGGGTCTGGCGCTTTCGACGTCGTCTGCCTCTCTACTGGTACGCGACGGACCTGAACGCGCCTCCGATCGGCCCCCAGAAGATGCGCTGGCCGGGGCGGGAGCCGTATGAAGGCGGCTATGCCGACTTCTGGCCGTCCTGGGAGGCCTTCTGGTCGAGCGAGTCCGTGGCGGACTCGGACGTTCCGGCGCCAGCGCCGATGGACGAGTTCCTCTCCCGGATGCAGCCGCGGGAGGACCGAGCCTCGGTGCGCGTGCGCTAGCTAGAGGAGGTCATCCTCTGAAGGGCGCCGCCGTCGGGCTGCCGGCGCTCCATCTTTCGGCCAGGCGGAGGGCCGGCCGTCGATGAGGGGTTCCCCGGGGAGCCGGATCCATGGTGGACGCCGGGCCTGGGCGGGCGCGCCGCGAGGCCCGGTCGACCGGATCCGAGGGGGCGGGCGCGTGCGGAGCGCATCGGGTCGGCCCGGATCGCAGGGGCCGGATGGGTCGGGTTCTGGCGGATGGAAATCCGATCGACTATCCTCCGACGGCCTGAAGACAGAGACCCTCCCCCGATCCACCCCCTCCGAGTTCAAACCGTTCTCCCATCCTTGGTTGATCCGTTCGATTCGGAAGTCGTAGATCGGGGTCAGGTCCTCGTCGAAGGTGCGTCGTCCTCAAGACGAGTTCGACGGAGAATCGATCGGTCGGTCGGTCGTGCGGGTCGTGTCGGACTCGGCCCGAGCGTCGACTTCGAGAGTCCGAGCCATTGGAATCGGCTCTCGAGAGACCGCATATGCGCCCGGAGAATCGCGATCAGGCGACTCCTCGGGCACGGAGTTTTGTTCGTGAAGAAGATTTATGTTGGCAACCTTCCCTGGAGCACGACGGACGAAGATCTGCGAGAGCTCTTTGCTACCTACGGCGCGGTTCAGTCTTCCGCGGTCGTGAATGACCGTGAGACGGGTCGCTCGCGCGGATTCGGCTTCGTCGAGATGGCTCCGGCCGATGCCGACAAGGCGATCAGTGAGCTGGACGGCCGTGATTACGGAGGCCGCGCGCTGCGCGTCAACGAGGCGCTGGACAAGCGTCGCGGCGGCGGCGGCGGCGGTGGTGGCGGCGGCCGCTGGTAGATCACTCGTCGATCGAGAGCCCCGGTCTTCGGACCGGGGCTCTCGTTCCTTCAGGCTTGCGTCTCGGGCCTCTCTGACATGGCTCGATTCTTTCTGGGCGCTTCGCGCTCGAGTTCGCTCTCGAGTTCGCGCTCGAGAAGGCCGAAGGCTCTCTCTTCAGTCCCGAGTCCGGCCCAGCGGGTCAGGGGCGGGGCGAGGAGGAGCCGCGATCGACGCGGAGCTTCGGAGCCGGCTGAGGCGATTCGATGCGCTTGAGGTGGGCATCGATCCGCTCGAGCTCGGCCTTGGAGCCGCCCGTGAACTCGACGCCATATCCCGGCTCCTGCGAAACCGGTCCAGCAGGTCCAGCATGACCCGATCCGCCGGGAGCGGCCGATGAGGCGTCGGGCTGGATCCGGCGACGGGTCCACGCGACCCGGCCCACGATCTGGATCCCAGGTGCGTCGGGCAGACTGATCTCGACCAGAACCCGCCGACCGGCTGCCAGCGGCTCCCAGGACTGCACGAAGGCTCCGCCGCGCGACAGGTTGGCGGTGGTCTCCTCTGCGCTGCGAAAGAAGGCCTCCCCCGTATCGGGGTCGCGCTCCGGATCGACCGTGGTGATCCGGACGGGAACCCGGGTGGAGAGCCGCGGATGCTTCTGCGGTCCCGGACTCGCTCTTCTCCATTGACCCATCTTCCAGTCCCCCTCTGCTGCTGGTCGCCTGCCATAGCATCGGCGACCGCGAGGAGGCCTTGAGGGGCCTGTCTCTGGAGCGGTCAGTCTGGATGGTGTGGGCAAAAGCCTCCGACTACTCGAGCCTGGATCTCGCCGTTCGGGCTCGCGCCGTCGAGGATCGTCGGATCGAGGACTGTCGGATCAGAGGTCCAGCCCGAGGAAGGGAAAGCGGATCGTCTCTCCCTGGCTGCTTCGTTCGCCCGTCTCTCCGTCGAAGAGCAGGCGTTCGGCCTCGCTCGAGCTCTCGTGATTCTTGCGGGCGGACCGCTTGCGCGCAGCCTTGCGGTGCTCCGTGAGGGCCTCGGCGCTCCGGCTCAAGTCGTTCGGCGTGAAGGGCTGCACCTCGGCCTGCTCGCCGCGCTGCTCGCAGACGGTCTTCAGCAGTGCGGTCGTCAGGCGCTTGCCTTCGATCTTGCCACCCCGGGCGAGGGTGCAGAGCAGGGGCCCTTCGTCGTCACCGCGATGCTCGAGCCAGTCCTCGAGACAGATCAGCTCGTCGTTGGTCAGCGCAACGCGCCTCCCACGACCTCCGCTGCGCCCGGGGCGAACCAGGATGTGGCAGATCCCGGTCTTGTTGCTGAACCGGACGCTCTCGAGCGTGAGGCTCGTGATCTCGGCGACCTTCAGACCTCGATACACCAGGGAGAAGAAGACGGCGTCCCGGGAGCCTTCGGCCGTCTCCGCGGAGGCGCAGGCTGCCACGAGCGCTCGCAGCTCGCCGTCCCCGAGGAGTCGCCGCTTGCCCGCCGAGCCGGTCGTCGTGGATCTCTTGCCGGACTTCGCCCCGGACTTCGACTTTCGGGACGCGCCCTTCGCTCTCGAGCTCGCGCGGCGGGTCCGGGAGGCCTCGGTCGTCGTCTCCGACTCCGGCTCGCCCACGAAGCCGAGCTCGCAGCACTCTTCGATCACCTTGCTCAAGGTGCTTCGAATCTTCTGGACCTGACGCGGAGGGTAGCTCTCGGGAACGACGCGATAGCTTCGGGTAGAGTCCCGCCGGCAGCGGAGCGCCTCGATGCGGCCGGGGGCCCCCTTCTCCTTGAGAATCGTGAGGGCGGCCGCTCCGTGATAGGGGCGCACCTGCTGCCAGGGAAAGTCCAGGCTGTCGCATTTGCCCCCGCTGATGACGGTCGCCAGCGTCTCGAGGGCCTCCTCGGCGAGCCGACGACTCTCCTCGCTCTTGAAGCTGCTCAGGTAGTTCTCGGCGGCTCGGCGGCCCTTGGCGACCTCGGCCGGATGCAGGACGAAGTCGATCGAATCCTGGGGAGAGGGCTGGAGAGAAGGCTGCTGGAGAGAGGGCTGTTGGAGAGAGGCGGGGGAAGGAGGCTCGGAAGAGGTCGGGGAGGTCGTCGTGGTGAAGACCTCGGAGGCCGATGCCGACTTTGGCGACTTCGATGTCGGGTCGGAGTGGAACGGGACGGACGCGGAGTCGGCGGCCACGGTGATTCCTCCTTGAGCAGGGTGCATCTTTGCGTGGCATCCCATTGGGTCAAATGTCGACTCGAATGTCAACCTGACCGATTCCGTCCGGACCAACGGGCTTCTTTCATGAGGAAAAGCAAGGGCTTGAGGACTTGCACATCGTGTACCCGAGGGGAGGTTGATCCGGGATGCACATTGGATGTCCCGCCGGGACGGCTCGAGGAGGCTGGAGATGAGACGAAACCATGACCCCGAGTCCGTTCCCGGCAGCGCCTTCTTCGAGGGCTTCGCCTGGCCGGTCCCCCGAGCCTTCGCGGCTGCGCTCGGAGCGCCGCGCTTCGAGCAGGGAGACGTGCTCCATCTTGGCAGGGAGGGCTACGAAGCCCTGGGCCGGGAGATGCCGAGCGGGCTGCGCGCCATTCAGGTCCTGGAACCGTCCCGAAGCGCTCGGGCGAGCGAGTCCGAAGGAGATCGGCGCCGCCAGGCCTGGGAGTCGGAGGTCCGGCTCGAGATCATCGAGCTCGACTCCGGGCGATCCGAGCTCTGCGTCACGACCCAGGGCAAGCTCTTCACGGCGCTCTGGCGAGGAGACGAGGCGTGGCTGGATGCGGATCGGGAGCCGCCTCCCGTCCCACGTTCGGCTCGCGACCTGCATGCCGCGCTCGAGTCCACCCGGGAGGTCTTCGCGGCTCGCGAGCTGCCCGCCCCGCGGCGAAAGGGCTGCCGCTTCCTGTACGTCGTGGATACGTCGAGCGATGCCTCCTGCGCCAAGGCCACGATGATCGAGGATGCCTTGAATGCGCTCGGCAAGCTGGAAGCGATCACGCTCGCTCCCGTCGAGACCGGGATCGAGGCGGCGGACCTCTACCACCCGGCTCTCGAGATCCGCGGCCTCTTCGTCTCGCGTCGAAGCGAGGAGGCGGTCCACGAGGCCCTTCGCGCCGTGCTCTACGGCGGATCCGGCGAGAGCCGATCGGACGACGGCGTGAATGCCACGGAGGAGGAGGCGACTCCGTCGGACCGCTTCTCCCTGGCGAGACATGGCCTCCTGGACGCCTTCTAGTTTCCTGCCTGGTGGCCTGCTCCGGAAGCTCGTCTGCATCCGACCGCGTCTGCGGTCCGCTCGCTGCGTTGCGCTCGGTCCGCGTCTAGCCCTGTCCCCGGCGAGGATGCTCGCTCGTCGGCACGTCCTCTGGCGTCTTCTTGATCGTGAGGCGATCCACCGTCGAGGATCGCCCGACCGGCTCGGGCATGGCCTCCCCGGCGACCCCGGCAGCGCACCGGATCATTCGATCACGATCGTGGCGCGCTCGATCTCGATGGGCCGGATCGGGCTCGAGCGCCGCGTCTGGGGAGGCGGCGCCAGGGACTCCATCTTGCGGATCGTCTCGAGGCTCTCGGCCGACTCGGCCTTGCCGAAGACCGTGTGCTTGCCGTTCAGGTGCGGTGTCGCCTTGAACGTGATGAAGAACTGGCTGCCGTCCGTTCCGGGACCCGCATTCGCCATCGAGAGGACGCCGGGGCCGTCGTGGGTCGCGGAGGGGCTGAACTCCCCAGCGTATCGGAACCCCGGGCTTCCTCTGCCGTTGCCGAGCGGATCGCCGCCCTGGGCCATGAAGCCCGCGATCACCCGATGGAACTTCAGCGAGTCGTAGAAGCCCAGGCGCGTCAGATAGATCGTGCTGCTCACGTGCATCGGCGCGACGTCCTCGAAGAGCCGGAATTTCACCTCGCCCACGTTGGTGCGCAGCTTCCAGTAGTAGTCGCGATCGGGGTCGAACTCGACCTTGGGCGGCTTCGGCAGCCGGGTTCGCCATCGCGGCGCATCCTTGTCGACCGGATGCTCCGCGATGAACGCGTCGATCGCGTCCATCGCGGGGTCGGACCTCGCGTGGTCCTCGGCGTGCGCTCCGTCGTCCTGACAGCCCAGCGCGATCGAGAAGCAGAGTCCGGTGAGGACGATTCGCCAGCCCGGTCGGCGGCGACGTCCGGACCGACGCGCAGCGGAGGGGAGAATCGAGGACGAGACGGTTCGATGCACGGGCGAAGCTCCTTCGGAGATGGATCGACCCGCCCGGGGCCGCGAGTCCAGCCAGGTCGGGGCTCGGATCCCGGGAGATCGATGGCGGCAGAAGATAACGGTGTCGAAGGGATCAGTCAGCCGGGTCCTCCGAGGGAAGAGGCTCAGTCTCGCTCCCCGGTCTCTCGGCGATCGTCGCAGAGCCCCAGATCCGTCAGCTCCCGGCCCACCGCACCGGCCCAGTCGCGATTGGCGCGGGGGTTGGCCGGACTGGGATGGAGGATCCGCGCGCTCTCCGGGCCGTCCCCCCCGAGGGCCTCCTTTGC
>CAYXLY010000096.1:0-12041 GCA_964466005.1 uncultured Spirochaetaceae bacterium
ACAGCTCCCTCGCCAGCTTGATCAAGTAGGAGATCTCGCGCTCCGACCGCTCGAGGGCCGAATCCTCCGGCGCGATCGCCGTCGGAACCGGAGTCGGATCGGACATCGAGTGTCTCCTTCGCAATCGACCGCCCTGCGATCTTCGTGAGGAGCTCCCCCGAGCGCCGCTTCGAGCGCGAGTGCCGCTCCGGCAGAGCCTCCGGGAATCCCGATCGAGCTACGGGCCGGCCGCGAGACGTGACCCCCGCGGCCCCTGCCGCTCAGAAGAGCGCGAGCGGATTGACGGGCGATCCGGTGCCGCCCTCGATGACGAGCGGCGCCACGGTGAAGAGGAAGGACCAACGCCCGAGCTCGGCGCAGGTGGCGGCGAGCTCCCGGAGGTCGGCGTTGTCCAGCAGCGGCATGCCCATGTACGGAATCGTGATGCAGTGGACGTGGACCGGCGTGTCGATCGGGATGGGATTCGGCAGACCCTGGTCTTCGGTGGGGGCGTCGAGCATGTCCCAGCAGAGCATGGCGGCGTCGGTCTCGTAGAGGAACTCGCAGCACGAAGCATGGACGCCCGCGCGCAGGCCCCAGCTCGGATCGCTCGCATGCGCCGCCTGCCACTCGTCGCGGCCCGAACGGATGCAGACCACGTCCCCCGGCCGCGGCTCGATGCCCTGGGCCCTCGCCGCGTCGTAGAGCTCCCAGCCGTGGACCGGCGCTCCCGAGTCGACGTACTCGACGCCGCGCAGTCGCGGAATGTCGTAGAGCACGCCCCGCGCCACCACCCCTTCGCGCATGCGCTGGATGCCCAACGCGACGCCCTCGGGCATCGCGAGCGCCGGACTCCGCATCCCCACCGGCCGGCCACCGAAATAGCGACCGTCCTGAGCGGGGATGTGGGACAGCGCGTCGAGATGAGTCTGGGCGAACCCGTGGAAGAAGAGCCCGATGTAGTCGGCGAGTCCCATCGCCGTTCCGACGCTCGCCAGGTGCTGCGCGGGGTGGGGATTGTGAGGACCGGGCCGCGTATCGACGGGACGCGCCAGGGAAACGACCCGGCCCGCGGACACGGACGCAGCCGCTGCGCGCCGGACCTCCGGCGTGACGTGATTCAGGGTCCCGAGCTCGTCGTCCTCTCCCCAGCGCCCCCAGTTCGAGAAGCGTTCGCGATAGTCCGCGTACTCCTCGGCCGTCGGGGCCGTCCGGTCCGCGATCCCCATCATTCCTCCTCGTGTGACCCGCACCGGGGATCCGTTCGCCTGCGCCAGCTCGGCGGGTCCGGCGCTGCGCTACCTCGATCGAGCTCCTCACGAGCGGACGATCATGGCTGCGGTCCCGGGCGGAATGCGGACCGACCCCTCGCACAGCTCGGGGGAGGCGCAATATCCCTTCCGTCGACCGATCAGGGTATCGAAGCGCCCGCGATTCGCCCGAGGCTCAGGGACGCCCCGAGCTTCGTGGAGCCGGCTCTCTGGCCCCTTCCGCCGCTCACGAGGCTCTTCGCCGTCGGGTGGCGCCGATCGAAATCATCGAAGATCTCGACCGACTCGAAGATCGCGTCCGGAAGCCCACCGCGGACTTCAGCGCTGACGATCGAGCCGCTCGACCTGCATCCGGCTCCACAGGCTCTCGCATGAGAGAGCCGGATCGGATCCGGCTCAGGATGCGCCTCGACGGGGCGAGTCCGACCGCCGCCGTCGGCCGGACGCCGCGAGCCCAGCCAGCCCGAGGCCGAGCAGCGAGGCGGTCGCGGGCTCGGGCACCACGGTCAGCTCGGCCGAGCCGAAGATGAGGGTCCCGGCGCCGACGAGCGTGCCCGTCCAGACGGGATCGTGGATCCGGATGCCGAGGAAGTCGCCCCCCGCCGCGAGCGCCTCGTTGAACGGAGACGTGACGTCGAGCTCGAGGTCGAAGAGGCCGTTCGTCGGAAGCGTGATCGTCTCGAAGACGCTCCCCTGTTCGAAGACCGCGAGCGAGGGGGCGCCGGTGCCGGCGTAGCTCGACAGCTCGAACGTCTTCGACTCCCCAAGCACCAGGTCGAAGTCCGTGGCGCTCAGCTCCAACGCGAGGAGCACCTGGGGTGCGGTCGTCGCGCCCGCGAGCGAGAACTCGAGGTAGGTCTCCGCGTCGAAGAGCGGACTCTGGAACACGCGCCCGAAGTTCGGGTCGGGTGCCACGAGGATCTCGTCCGCCGTGCCGTCGGGGACCGGCCCGTCGCGCAAGCTGAACTCCGTCACCGGCGAGAGCGCCTCCGCGGCGCCGGGTCCGAGCATCAGCCCGACGCAGACGAGCGCCCCCACGGCCATCGCAGCTCGCGTCCCGCCCCGAGCGACACGTCTTCGATCCTGCATCTTCTACTCCTCCCTCCGCCCGTTCTCTCTCATCACAAACGCCTCCCAGCCCTTGGCGCCCGACCTCGGATCTGCCGGCGCGCGCCGGCGTGAAGGGAAGTGGGAGCATCGGCGGCGATGTGTCGGACGAATGGGCGCACGCGTCGCCTCGAGGTCGCTTTGCGGCGAGACTGCGACGCAGTCGGTGAACGGCGATCCCGAGCTGGGGCGATGCGCCTCAACCGCCTCTCGGCCCGGTCAGTCCGCCACGAATACGGCGGGCGTTCGGGCCCGAACCCGAGGACCATGATGTCGAGGCCGTCACCTTCGAGTCCGAACGAGCCCGAAGCAGCTCGTCACGCGTCTACGTCCATATCGTCGGGGTCGTGGGTCGCGATGAACCAACGATTGCCGAAGGGGTCGACGACGGCCGCACCGCGCTTCTCTTCGAAGTTTCGATCGGGTGGCATCATCGAGTCGGCTCCCGCTTCGAGCGCGGACTCGTACACCGCGTCCGCATCTTCGACATAGAGAAAGAAGGTCGCCGACTCGGCTTCGACGCCGCCCGGCGTATCGCCACCGAGCATGATCTTCGAATCACCGATCTGCACCTCGACATGTCGTCCTCCCGCAGAGCCGGTCGTGCGGTAGGTGACCCTGGCGTCGAAAGCCGCCGTCATGAAATCGATCACAGGATCGACATGCTCGACGAATAGATACGGCGTCACGGTATGAAAGCCGCGGCGTACGGGTCGACCGATCATCGCTTCTCCCTCGTGGATTCGTGCAGACTCCATTCGGAATTCATCTTTCTCACCGGCATCCGCTTCGGAACAGCTACCCTCGCAATCCACTGCCAGCAAGAGGATCTCTCCTGCCCACACCCGGCGGTGTTGAGCGGTGGCTGGAGACGCGGCGAGCCCGGAGCGCGGACGGCGCAGTGTACTTCGAGGAAGGCGCTCGGCCGTCGACGATGACGCATCCCGCTTCGGCGAGCTTCGGCCGGATTTCGAGGCAAAGCGCGTCGAGACGAGATCCCGCCCGGTCGGGTCCCGTCGCCCACCAGCCACTGGCGAGCCCTCGAACGAAGCCAGCGCCTTACGATGGTGAATGGCGCCGAGCGGGCGAGCCTGGACCCGCCTCAGCGCCGATCACGCCACATGGGCGTCAAGACCGGCGACGAGCCGACCTGGATCTCACCGACGATCTCGTAGCCATGGCGTTGGTAGAAGGGGATGTTCCCTGGATTCGACGACTCGAGGTAGCCCGGGACGCCCTCCTCGTCGCACATCCCGACGCCCTCGCGCATGACGTGGCCGCCGAGCCCCTCGCCCTGGCGCGACGTGTCGACACCGATGAAGGCGAGGTGCCAATGCGCGTCTTCCGGCGTGTGCTCCTCCATCGCGTCGAGCATGCCGAGTGCATCGTCGAGACGGGGCTGTGGGACCGTCTCGCGGAACAGCGCGACGACGGCATCGCCGTCGGGCGTCACGCCCGGCGGAAGCCACAGCGCCACCCCGCCGAACCCGTCGTCGGCATGCGCCCCGGCATGCTGGAAGGCACGCCCCCCGAACGCTGCGACCAGCCGCGGAAAGCTCCGCAGGTAGACGTCGCTCTCGGGCCAGAGCCATCTCATGGTGGGGTCGGCGGCGAAGGCCATCGTCAGCGTATCGATGGCGCGCGAGACCTCGGTGCCCTCGATGCGACGGACGGTCGGGTCGGGATCGGTGTTTGTCATGTCCGACAGGATTGCCCGAAAAGGGTTGTGGCGCACCCCGGACCGGATGCTTCCTCGAGCGAGCGGGGATCCTGGAGACGCCGGGAGTCATCTGGCGTTCGCGGGCTCATGAATTCGTTGGCTTTGCTCTGGAGGCCCTGCCCGACGCGGGCCGCATCGTGAGCCATGAAGGGGCTTTTCCCCAACGGGCTTGATGATCAGAACGACCGTATCCGCCGTGGCGCACCGTTCGCTTGATTCGCCTTCCATGGGGTCGGAGCGGAAGACGGACTGCCTGCTCTCCTCAGATCCTCGGATCCTCGGATCCAGGCGTCCACTCCCGCTCTGGCTGGAGGGTCGCGACCACGCCATGCGGCGTCCCACTCGACAAGGACCGGGCCGACTCTCACGCGCACGCGGGGTGCTCGGCGTGCTCGGCGTGTCGATCCGCTACTGGGCCGCGGCGCCGATCCGGTCGCACCCACGGACGAGATCCGACCGAAGAGGCCGGATCCGCCTTGTCTCAGAGGTCCGCGTCGAAGCAGACGGGGTTGTACTCGCTGCGGATCACGTCGCCGGGCTCGACGCCGGGCATGAACTTGCGCCAGTCGCCGGAGATCATGGTCGCGGCGTCCACGACGCGAGCGCCGTCCTCGAAGTAGGTCGTGGCCAGGGCCATGCGCGAGTCCCGCGTGCGGTTGGGGCCTGCGGTGTGGAACGACAAGGCATGGTGGAAGCTGACCTCGCCGAGGGCGAAGGGCGCATCGTCGACGACCACGCCGTGCGCCTCGAACGCCTCGGCCACCTGGCGGTCGTGACTGCTGTCGAACTTGTCGAAGGGCACGTCCTCGACCGAACGGTAGGTCTCCATGCCGACCGCGAAGGCCAGGGGACCCATGCTCCTCGGGGTCGCCTGGAGCGGGATCCACGCGGTGCAGACGTTTCGACTGGCGATGGGGAAGTGGTCGTCGTCGAAGTGCCAGGGCGTCCGGCCGCAGCCGGGCTCCTTGGACAGCGCGTTGTCGTGGTAGAGCCGCACGCGCGGCACACCGAGCAGGGACGCCGCGATCTGCCCCAGACGCCGGCTCAGCACGAAGGCGCGGAAGATCGGGCTGCGCAGCCACATCATCTCGCCGCTGCGGAACTCGAGCCCCGGATCGCGACCGAGCTCGGCCACGAGGTCGGCCTGCATCTCGCGGCGCAGCAGCACCAGCGCGCCGGGCGAGAGCACGCGGTCGAGCTTCACGTAGCCATCGCGCTGGAAGCGCGTCCGGGCCTCGGGGTCGAGCGGATACGGCGCCTCGAGCTCGATCCGGAGGGCCTCTGGCCCAGGCAGCGACGGCGGCTCATCCGCCACCCGACCTGCTCGCGCGGTCGCTTCGGCGGGCTCCATCGGCGTCGTGATCCGGTTGTCGGCCCGGCCCATGTACCAGTTCCACCACTGCTGATTGTCGCCCTGCCACTCGACCGAGACGCCCTCGTCCCGTGCATTGGCCTCTTCCAGGAAGTCCTGCCTCATCGCTCGCACTCCTCTTCGCGCGCGTCGCACGCGCGCGGCGCCCGTGCCAGACCTCTCTCGCTCGGCGAGAAGAGGATCGTGGCGACGCGCTGCGGGAACCGGTGCTCGCCCGTGGCGGCGTCGTGGCATGCGGCCAGGTAGCCGGCCAGGGGCTCGTTCGACCTCATCTCCATCAGGCTCACGTCGTCGTCGAAGACGCAGCGCTGCAGGTAGCGTTCGAGCAGCTCCTCCTCACCGGCGGGCACGACCGTGGTGTAGGCCAGCTCGCGGCTCCGCACGTGCAGACCGACCTTGCGCAGCGCCTCCTCGACCTCGCCGCCGTCGCTGTACGCAGTCGCGCCGCGGCCGAGGCGGCTCTCGCGGTAGCGATCGTAGAAGCCCACGTAATGCCCTTCGCGAAGGCCCTGCGCCACGAAGCCGAAGCCCTCCGGCGCCAGCGCACGCGCCATCCGCTCGACGGCCGTCTCCAGATCTTCGGCAGGCACGCAGTAGAGCGCGTGGGTCGCCCAGGCGACGTCGTAGCCTCCGACCTCGGGCTCCCAGTCCTGGAGCGTGCAGCAATACTCTGCGCCCGCCCGAAAGGGAGCCGCCAAAGCCTGCCTCGCCTCGCGCAGCGAGAAGGGGCTCGGATCGAGGAGGTCGTAGTCGAACGTCATCGCCTCGTCGCCCGCCGATGGCGCGCCCGACGGGGACAGCCCGGCATGGGCGAGGAGTGCCTCGGGGAACTTGCCGCTACCGCAGGCGACGTCGATCAGTCGCAGCGCGCTCTGCTCCGCGGCGCGAGCGCGCAGCGTGGGGGCCCAGTCATACCCCTCGGCGAGCAGGCGATAGTCGAGTCGTGCCAATGCATAGAAAGCCTCCATGCCGTCTCGACCCGCGTCGCTCCAGTGTGCGCAGCTGCGCTCGAAGGTATCGGCCTGCACGCTGTCCTCTCCTCGAGGTGTCGGTCCCATGAATGCGCTCACGTCGGCCCGCCCGTGCGCAGGCCGCGGGGCACCAGCGCCCGTTCCGCCCACTCGAAGAGCCACTGCGCGACGATCGCCATGCCCGCCGCCGGCACGGCGCCCTCGAGAATGAGTCCCGTGTCGTCGAGGCGGATCCCGGTCAGGATCGGCTGACCGTAGCCGCCGGCCCCGATCAATGCCCCGAGCGTAGCCGCCCCGACGTTGATGACCGCCGCCGTCTTGATGCCGGCGAGGATCGAGGGCGCAGCGAGCGGCGCCTCGATCAGTCGCAAGCGAGCCCCCGAGCTGAGACCGAGCGCCTCGGCCGACTCGCGCAGCGGGAGGGGGATCCCGACGAGTCCGGCATGGGTGTTCCGAACGATGGGCAGGAGGCTGTAGAAGAAGAGCGCCACGACGGCCGGTCCGAAGCCGATGCCCAGCAACGGAATCATGAAGACCAGCAGCGCCAGCGCCGGAATCGTCTGGGCGATGCCCACGACGCCGAGGATCAGCTGGGCGAGTCGCGGCCGGCGCGCCGCCGCGATACCCAGCGGCACCGCGATCGCGATCGCGGCGCCGAGCGAGACCGCCACCAGCACCAGGTGTTGTCCGGTCGTGCGCAGGACGCGCCCGAAGCGCGTCGTCGGCCTCGCCTCGACCTCCACCTCCAGCTCGTCCCCGAGAAAGTCGGCGGCCACCACGGTCTCCTGCTCGCCGTCCAGCTTCGCGCGCGCGTTCATCGCGATCATCTCGCGCTCGTCGACCCTTCCCTCCAGCCGCAGGATCGCGGCCAGCGCCTCAGGGTGCCTCTCGGCCAGATCCGCCCGATAGAGGATGACCGCCTCGTAGGACGGGAAGTAGTCCTGGTCGTCCTCCAGCGCACGCAGGCCGTAGTAGGCGATCTCCGCGTCGGTGGTGTAGAGGTCCGTCACGTCCACGTCGCCCGCGGCCAGCCCGCGATAGGCCAGGTCGTGCTCGACACCGAGCACGTCCTCCTGAGGCAGCTCGTACCGTCGCTGCAGCCCGGGCCAGCCGTCGCCCCGCTCCATGAACTCCGTGCCGAAGCGGAAGACGAGGCCGGGATGCGAGCGCAGGTCGGAGATGCGCTCGATGCCCAGGCGCTCCGCGTGGGCTTCGCGCATGCCGAGCGCGAAGTTGTCCTGGAATCCGAAGGAAGGGCCCAGCACGAGACCGCGCTCGGCGAGCACGCTGCGCAGCTCCTCCCGGCCGTGCGCGCCCTGCCCCGCGAAGATCTCGTGGGTGAGTGTCCCGGTGTACTCGGCGTAGACGTCGATCTCGCCGGCGACCAGCGCGTTGAAGACGAGTCGGGTTCCGCCCAGCGCCTGTCGGTGGCTGACTTCGGCTCCCGTCGAGGCAGCCATGGCGCGGATCAGCTCTCCCAGGACGACCCCTTCGGTGAAGTTCTTGGAGCCGACCACCAGCTCGCTCCGGTCGGCGGCCGACACGGAACCCACGCACGCCTGGACGAGCAGCAGCCCGAGCCCGAGCGCGCGCCTCACGGCGGCGCCTCCATTGCCTCGAGCTGCGCGCGTTGGGCCTGCACGAAGCGCTCCACGAAGGGCTCGGCAGGGCTGCGGAGCAGCTCCTCGAAGCGTCCCTGCTGCACGATGCGCCCCGCCCGGAGCAAGACGATGCGCTGTCCGAAGAAGGCCGCCTCCGCCAGATCGTGCGTCACCATCACGACCGTCTTGCCCAGCCGCGCGAAGACCTCGCGCAGGTCGTTCTGCAGCTCGAAGCGGATCATCGGATCGAGGGCGCCGAGCGGCTCGTCGAGTAGCAGCACCTCGGGGTCCAGCATGAGTGCGCGCATCAGACTCACCCGCTGCTGCTGGCCGCCGGAGAGCTGCAGGGGGAAGCGGTCCAGCGCCTGGATCGGGAAGTGGGCGAGCTCGGCCAGCTCGTTCGTGCGGCTCTTCACGTGCTCTGCGGGCCAGCCGAGGTGGCGCGCCATCAGCGTGACATTATCACGCGCCGAGAGGTGAGGAAAGAGCCCACCATCCTGCAGCACGTAGCCCATACGGCGCCGCGCCTCGAGCATCCGGCCGGGCTCCAGCGGCGCCCCCGCAAAGGAGAGCGTGCCGGCATCGGGCTGCTGCAGGCCGACGATCAACCGCAGGATCGTGGACTTCCCGCAGCCCGAGGGCCCGATCAGCACGGTGGTCCGCCCGCTCGGAAGCGACAGATCACAGCGCTCGAGCGCCACTACGTCGTCGTAGGCTTTCGTGACCCCGCGGAGTTCGAGCATCGGCCGCGGCAGCATAGCGCTCCTACGAGATCGGGGGATCGGCTTGACAGTCCCCGTGCCGGTGTTTGACTCCGGCCCCCGGAGCCGCTCGAGGGCCCATTCCGCGAGGCCCGATGAAGATCGCCGACATTCTCCAGGAGCTGGCGCGGACCGGCTCGATGCGTCCACTGGACGCGGAGCGCTACGCCGCCTGCCTCGCGACCTACGAGTCCGCCAGCACACAGCGGGCACGGATCGCCGACTGGTTCACGGAAGCCGTGGCGCCCGGGCTGCCGAAGAGTCTGGCGAGGGTGTTGAGCGTGGGCTGCGGCGCCGGCGATCTCGACCTCGTACTGCTGGGCTCCGCCGCCGGCTACTCCACGTCGCTCTGCTACGTCGGAATCGAGCCGGCTCCCTCTCAATGTCGACGCTTCGTCTCGCGTCTGCGCGGCGCGGATCACGCCGGCGTCGAGATCGAAGGCCACGATCTGTGCTTCGAGGCCTTCGAGGACCCACGTCGCTTCGACCTGGTCTTGATGGTCCACTCGCTCTACTACATGGAGCATCCGCAGCAAGCGTGTGAGAGAGCGCTGCGACTGGTCGAGAAGAAGGGACGGCTCGCCGTGCTCGTCGCCTCGAACGACCGCTTGAACGAGCTGTCCTCCGCCTTCTGGGAGCTCACGAACGGTCGGCCCAGCTGGTTCAGCGAGGATCTGCAGGCCTACCTGGAGGCCGCCGGCGCCTCCTACGAGCGCACGCGCATCGAAGCGACGCTCGACGTGACCGACTGCTGCGAGCCCCGCTCGGCCCGGGGCGTCGAGATCGCCGACTTCCTGGCCCAGATCTCCACGGCCGACCTGCCCGCGCGCCTCCGCGAGATGGTCTTCGCCTACCTGGAGGAGAGCGCAGACCACGATGGGTCCCGCCGTTGGCTTCCGCACAACGTGGATGCATTCATGATCGAAGGCGCCTAGGATCGCTCGGCATCGCGCGCCGCGTCCCGCACTGGCGTACGCGTGAAGGGCGCCGCCGCCGCGATCATCAGGGGCACGACGCATAAGATCAGCAAGCCAGGCCGATAGCTGCCGAAGACGTCACGGAAGGCGGCGAGCACGGCGGGCCCCAGCGCACTGCCGATCACCAGCGACGCCATCTGTGCACTCTGGATCGCACCGAGGTGACGCCGGCCGAAGTAGGCCGGCAATGCGGCCGCGCTGAGCGGCCCGAAGCAGCCGGACGAGAGCCCCCAGCCCAGCACGCCGAGCCAGCCCGCGACGGGAATCGACCAGAAGGCCATCCCCGCGTACATCACGACCTCCGAGAGCATCATCGCGAGCATCAGCAGGCGCACGGGCAGGCGGTCGAGGGCGGCGCCGGCCAGAAAGCCGACGGGCGTGGCCATCACCGCGATCGGCAGGAAGATCGCGACCGCGCCAGCTCGCGCGAGGCCTGCCTCGGCGCCGAGGTCGACGATGTGGAAGGTGAGTCCGGTCCCCACCATGGCATGGGTCGCCAGCCCGAGCGAGACGAGCCAGAAAGCCCCGGTCCGCATGGCCTCGGGGCGCGTGAACTCGCGCTCCGCCGCAGCGCGCTCCGCGGCGCGCGCGGCTTCGCTCGCGTCGTCGGCGATCGCGGGGTCACCGTCGGGCCGCAGACCGCACTCTTCCGGGGTGTCGCGCAAGAAGAGCAGCCCCACCAGCCCCATCCCGAGGCCGAGCGTGATCGCCATGCCCTGCCAGGCGCCACGCCATCCGGCGGCGCCGATCCAGAAGTCGAGACCGAGCGGCGCAGCCGCGAAGCCGAAGCTCACGAAGGCGCCAGAGATGGCCGAGACGAGCCCGCGTCGGCGCACGAACCATCGCGCCAGGGTCGTGCGGCTCGCGAGGGTCAGCATCCCCTGGCCCGTGAAGCGCAGCGCGGTGAAGCCCAGCGCCAGCAGCACCCAGGCCACCGCCGCCGCGTCATCCGCCTCCATGGCAGCCGCCAGCCACCGCGCCAGCCGATCGGCCTGTGCGAGGAAGCAGAGCGTGGCCGCCAGCCCGAGGCAGGCGCTGAACACCGTGACCCGCACCCCGAAGCGGTCGAGCCAGCCGCCGCCCAGCGTGAGCGCGAGCCCGCTGATCAGCGTCCCCATCAGGTAGGCGTTGCTGAACGCGAGCCGCGAGAGCCCGGTCGCCTCCAGCAGCGCGTCCGTGAAGACGCTCACGCCCATCGTCTGGCCCGGGATGCTGGAGAGCACGCCGAGCGTGCTGATCACCAGCACCACCCAGCCGTAGAAGAAGGGAAGCGAGGCGGGGCGGAAGGGAAAGTCGGGGCGCACGGCCGGAGTGCTTAGCAGAGTCGTGCGCGAAGCGGGAGCCGTGGACGTCGGGCGCGATAAGGATGAGCTCGAGGGCATCCCGCTCGAGAGACTCGATCGTCCGAACGATATTCTGCGGCGGTGCCGAGAAAGCTCAGCTCACTCTGCCTCCCTCCACCCCAGGCCCGCACCTTCGCTCGAGGTGTCCGCGAGGCTATCTTTCGGCGATAAGCCATGCCGTCACTCGACCCCCCGATCGTGCTGCTCGGCAGCGACTGCCTCACCGGCCTTCAGATGGCGCGCATTCTCTGGCGACGTTCGGTCTGCGTGATCGGCGTGGCGGACGACGCGCAGTCGCATGGTGCCCGGTCGCGGTCGGTGATGCGCACCGAGCCGGCGCGGGTGCTGCGCGAGGACCCGGGCGGGTGGATGGAGTCCCTCTCGATGGAGCTCGGCACCCGGCCGGTCGTTCTCGCCTGCACGGACGAGTTCGTCTGGTGGTTGAGCGACCACCGCCGGGTGATCGAGCGCCATGCCGATCTGCTCTTGCCCCCGGCCGAGCTCCTGAGTCGGCTCGGCGACAAATCCCGCTTCTATCGTTACGCCATGAGAGAGGGAATGGAGCTGCCCGACACGCGATTCGCTTCGAGCGAGGCGGATCTCGTCGCCGCGACGCGGGACATGCGATTCCCGGTGTACCTGAAGCCGCCGCGTCGTACCCGCGAGTGGATGCAGGCGACGGGTGATCGCAAGGTCCTCCGGATCGAAGATGGGACCACGCTGGTTCGCCAGGGCCTGGCTCTGCTCCCCACGGTCGACGAGCTGATCGTGCAGGCGGCCGTCCGCGGACCGGATTCGAACATGTACTCCCTCTACTTCTGCGCAGATCGGGAGTCGCGTGTATTGGCTGCGCTCGTGGCTCGCAAGCTCCGACAGTGGCCTCCGGAGATCGGGTCGGGATCGCTTGCGGACGAGGTCGACGAGCAGGGACTTCGGGAA
>CAYXLY010000097.1:0-12029 GCA_964466005.1 uncultured Spirochaetaceae bacterium
GGAGACCGTCTTCAAGCTCTACGACACCTTCGGCTTCCCGGTCGACCTGACTGCGGACATCCTCGTCGACCACGGCATGACGCTCGACCAGCCGGGATTCGACCATGCCATGGACGAGCAGAAGCGCCGCGCGCGCGCCTCCTGGAAGGGAAGTGGAGATACGGCGGTCCAGGAGGTCTACGGCCGGATCGCCCGCGATCTGCAGACGACCTTTCGGGGCTACGAGGCCCTCGATCTCGAGGCGCCGATCGCGGCGCTGCTCTCCGGCGGCGAGGCGGTGGCCGAGGCGAGAGAGGGCGATGAGGTCGAGCTGATCTTCGAGGAGACCCCCTTCTACGCGGAGAGCGGCGGCCAGGTCGGCGACCGGGGCTGGATCTCGACGGACTCCGCGGAGGTCGAGATCCACGACGTGCAGAAGCCCGTGGACGACCTCTTCGTGCATCACGGCACGGTCCGCAAGGGCCGGATCGCCGTCGATGACGAGGCGAAGCTGCAGGTCGATCGCGAGGCCCGCCAGGCGACGGTGCGCAATCACACGGGGACCCATCTGCTGCATGCCGCGCTGCGCGAGGTGCTCGGCCCGCAAGCGATGCAGAAGGGCTCACTGGTCGGTCCCGATCGGCTGCGCTTCGACTTCACCCACGACTCTCCGCTCGGCGAGCACGAGATCGAGGCGATCGAGGATCGGGTCAACGAGTGGATCGAGGCGAACGAGCCGGGGGCGACCCGGGAGATGGACTACAAGTCGGCGATCGAGGCGGGAGCGGTCGCGATCTTCGACGAGAAATACGGCGATCACGTGCGGGTCGTCTCCTTCGGTGATTGCAGCACCGAGCTCTGCGGCGGGACGCATGCCCGCGCGACCGGCGACATCGGGCTTCTCAAGATCGTGTCGGAGACCGGCATCGCGGCGGGCGTCCGGCGGATCGAGGCCCAGACCGGCCTGGGAGCGCTCCGTCACATTCGCGAGCAGGAGAAGCTGGCGCGTGAGGCTGCCCGGCAGCTCAAGGTTCCGCTGGGCGAGCTGCCCGGACGGGTCGGCCGGCTGCTCGAGGAGCGCCGGGAGGCGCAGCGGCAGATCGACGCACTGCGGGCCCGGAAGCAGGGAGCCGGGGCGGGCGATCTCCTCTCCTCCGCGCGAGAGATCGGAAGCGTACCGGGGGCGCGCGCCGTGATCGGTCGGGTGGAGGACGTCGACGCGAAGGCCATGCGCACGATGGTCGATGATCTGCGCAATCGGATGGAGTCGGGCGTCGTCTGCCTGGCAGCCTCCTCGGGCGACAAGGTGCTCCTCGCGATCGGCGTGACCGCGGACCTGACGGATCGCTTCAAGGCCGGCGACCTGATCCGGGAGGTGGCCGGTGTAGTCGGGGGCGGCGGCGGCGGCCGCCCGGACTTCGCCCAGGCGGGCGGCAAGGACCCGAGCCGGATCGACGACGCCCTCGCGAAGTTCGCCGAGCGGGTGGGGGTCTGATGATTCGAGGCCTCGGCGATCCCTATCGACCGTTCCGACGCCCGACGCGCGTCGTGCAGGTGGGCGAGGTGCCGATCGGCGGATCGCATCCGATCGTCGTCCAGTCGATGACCAATACCGACACGATGGACACGGACGCCACGGTCGAGCAGATCACGAGGCTGGCGGAGGCGGGCTGCGAGATCGTGCGCGTGACGGCGCCCTCGATACGTGACGCCGAGAACCTGCGCGAGATCCGTCGCCGACTCCAGGCGCGGCGCATCACGGTTCCGCTGGTCGCCGACATCCACTTCACGCCGAACGCGGCGATGATCGCGGCGGAGGTCGTCGAGAAGGTCCGGATCAATCCGGGCAACTTTGCCGACAAGAAGAGGTTCGAGGTCCGCGAGTACGACGATGCGGAGTACGCGGCGGAGATCGAACGCGTGGCGGCGCGCTTCCGCCCTCTGGTGCGACGCTGCAAGGAGAACGGAGTCGCGATCCGGATCGGAACGAATCACGGATCCCTTTCGGATCGCATCCTGAATCGCTTCGGGGACACACCGGAGGGCATGGTCGAGAGCGCCCTCGAGTTCCTCGACGTCTGCGAGGACGAGGGGTGCCTCGACGTCGTCTTCAGCATGAAGGCCTCCAATACCCAGGTGGCCATCCAGGCCTATCGCCTGCTCGCGGCTCGGCTCGAGGAGCGGGCGCCCGGCCAGCCCTCCTATCCCTTCCACGTCGGTGTGACCGAGGCGGGCGACGCCGAGGACGGCCGCATCAAGAGCGCGATCGGAATCGGCTCCCTGCTGGCGGACGGACTCGGAGACACGATCCGCGTCTCCCTCACCGAGGATCCCGTGCGCGAGGTCCCCGTAGCCCGCGCGCTCGTGGCGAACGCGGAGGCGTCCGTCCGAAGGGCCGGGCTGAGTCGGCCCCCGATCGAGGTCGACTCGCCCTACGTGGCGGATCCCTTCGGACATCGCCGGCGTCCGACGGTGCAGCGAGGCGGACGCGAGCTCTCGCTGGGGGGCGACGCACCGGTCCGGGTCGAGCTCGACTGGGCCGGAGTGCTGGAAGACCCGCTGGCCTCGGCCGCCCGCCTCGCGACCGATCTCTCGGGGCTGAGGGAGGTCGAGTGCGAGTCGGTGCTGGTGGAGGGACGCGGCGCCGGGACTCTCGAGCGCGTGGCCTCCTTTCAGAGGGAGCTCGAATCTCTCGGATCGCGCCTGCCGGTCTCTCTCCGGGTGGGCCTCGACGACGAGTCGCTCCAGGCGGCATCCCGTGCGGGGTCGCCGGCGGAGATCGTGCGCTGGGTCGGCGCGATCGATCGCGAGGCTTCGGCCGAGGCGCTCGTCCGGTGGGTCGCGTCGGCGCGCGAGTCGCGAGTCGATCTCGAGTGGGAGATCCGCGGTGAGGACTTCGAGATTCCGGCGCTCGTCCGGAGGGCTCTCGATGCGTCCGGACGGGACGGGGATGGTTGTCTCATGTCCCTGGAGGCGGGGTCCCCGCTCCACGCCCATCGGGTTCTCGTCTCGGCGCTGGCGGATGCCGGAGCAGCACGGACTCCGATCGTCTTGCGTCATCGGCTGGGATCCGCGGCGTCGACTCCCATCGGATCGACGGCCATCGGATCGGGCAGGACGGCAGGCCCTTCCGAGGCCGAGCTCCTCGAGGCCTCCGTCCGTCTCGGCTCCCTGCTCTGTGACGGGATCGGCGATGCCGTCTCGATCCGCTTCGACGGTCCCGCGTCGCCGGCGGTCGACCTGGCCTATCGCGTCCTTCAGGGCGCCCGCCAGCGAACGACCCGGACCGAGTACATCTCGTGCCCGTCGTGCGGCCGTACGCTCTTCGATCTCGAGGAGACGACGGCCCGCATCAAGGAGAAGACCCGCCATCTCTCCGGTGTGAAGATCGCCATCATGGGCTGCATCGTGAACGGACCGGGGGAGATGGCCGATGCGGACTTCGGCTACGTCGGGTCCGGGACGGGACAGGTCACGCTCTATGTCGGCAAGGAGATCGTGGCGCGAGCGGTGCCCGAGACCGAGGCGCCGGATCGGCTCGTGGAGCTGATCCGCGAGCAGGGCCGCTGGCTCGAAGAGCAAGACGACGCGTCCCCGCCGCTCCAGTCCCCAGACCGGGCCCGATCCGTCGGATAGATCACGCTCCCCATCGTCGTCGGCCGTCGAGCGACCTGACTCCGGCGGCCCCTAACGCCAGCGGCCGGGCGAGGCGACGGCGGGCAGATCGCCCTCCTCGCGCAGCGTCTGGAGCTGCTCCACGACCTCCACACTGCGTGCGCCCTCGGTCACCGGATGATCGGCCCCGACCAGCCAGAGGGCGAGGAGGACGAGGATCGCCGAGACGACCGCACCCTCCGCGGCCCCGAGCGCTCCCCCGCCGATCCGATCCGCCCAGCCGAGACCGGCGAACACGGCACCGCGTCGGATCAGGCGCGCGAGGCTGCCGACGATCAGGACCGTCGCCACGACGAGAAGGACGCCGGCGATCCACAGGGCCGCCTTCCCGCTGACCCCGCCTCCGGAGAGCTCCGTCAGCTTCGACGCGACCGGATCGACCGCGATGCGGGTCACGATCGTCGCGGCCCCGATCGCGGCCAGGGACAGCCCCTCTCGAATCAGCCCGATCCACAGGCCTCGCCCGATGGCGAGCAGCAGGATGGTCAGGACGACGCCGTCGAGGACGGCCAGCTCGGAGAGACTCATTGGCTCGGACTCCCCGATCGATCGAGCAGGGGCCGGGTCCTCCACTCGGAGGCGGCCGGCTCGAGAGGCTCTTCGAGGGTCTCGGCGGCGCCCTGGACCAGGCGCAGGTACATTCGCGCCTCCTCGCGACTCGAATCGTGCTCGAGCACGGTCTGCCACTCGCGGATGGCATCCGTCGTACGGCCCATCGAGTACTCCGTCAGTCCGAGCTGGATCCGGCTGTCGAGCATCCCCGGATGCGCCCGCAGGATACGACGGAACTCGTGGGCAGCCTGGGAGGGAAGGCCGGCCTCACGCAGCGTCACGCCCAGGCGATGCCGGATGTCATGAAAGGAGGGGCATCGGTCGAGGGCCCGGCGGTATTCCTCGATCGCGTCTCGCTTCTGGCCGGCCCGAGCGAGGGCATCGGCCAGCTCGGCCTGCTGGTTGGCGAGCTTGCCGCGGGTGGTCGGGTCGAGTCCGCCGTCGAGGGGCTGCGAGAGCCGACTGGCCCGCTCGGCATAGCTCTGCGATCGATCGAAGTCCCCTCGCCGCTCGTGCAGGCTGGCCAGGGCGAGCAGGGCCTCCACATAGGAAGGATTGATCCGGACGGCCTGCTTCAGGCTCTCCATCGCCGCGTCGAGATCCTGGGCGCGGTCCTGCAGCACGCCCAGCATGTAGTGGACGTCCGCGTAGTCGGTTCCCCGCTCCACCAGTCGCGAGAGAGCCTCGAGGGCGACCGAGTCCTGCCCGCGCTCGAAGGCGCGTCGGCCTCGGACGAGCGTCTCGCGCTCGATCGCCGACGATCCCATTCCGAGTCCCACGCCGACACCCCCTGGAGCGAAAGGCTCCGCAAGCGGCCCGCGGCAGGATCGCATCTCGTCCGCACGTCGTCGAGAAGGGACCGCACCCCGTCGGGCGGGGGAGGTCCGGGATCTCCGCCCGGATCGCGAGTCTACTCGGCGCGGGCGATGCGTGCGCGAGCGCTTCGAGCCGAGGGCGTACCGGCATAATTCTCGGTCACGACGTGGAAGAGCCGCAGGGCCTCGTCCTCTCTCTGCATCTTCTCGAGACAGAGACCCAGCCGGTAGAGGGCGCGAGCATCCAGTCCCAGCCCCGGATACTCGTCGAGCACGCGCCGGTAGCGCGCGGCCGCCGACTGCCAGTGGGTCCGCTCACGATAGAAGTCGCCGATCTGGAGCATGTGGAGCGCGAGTCGGCCTCGCAGCTCGACCATCATCTCCTCCCCTTCTCGGGTCTCCTCGGCGTAGGGATGCTCTCGGAGGAGGACGTCCAGGGTCTCGGTCGCCCGACGCGTCGCGCTCTGATCACGGTCGATCGACTCGATCTGTGCGTAGTGGCAACGCGCGGCCTGGAGCAACGTGTAGGGGACGCGAGGATGTTGAGGATGGAGGTCGGCGAAATCCCGGTAGTAGGCCAGAGCCTCGTCGTAGCGGCCGTCCCGAAAGTAGGCGTCTGCGATCTTGAGCTGGGCCTTCGTCTCGAACTCGCTGTAGGGGTAGTTGTCGATGATCGCCTGGAACTTCTGGATCGCCTGGTCGTAGTCGACCCACGTGAAGAGTCCGAGGATCCGGCGCCCTTCGAGGATCTCGAGCCCGCTGGCGTAGAGCTCGTCGGCGGGCGGCACGTCCTCGAACGTCGGCCGCGTCGTGGCGCAGCCAGTGGCGAGCACGACCGCCAGGACCCATACCGGCACCCGTGCCGAGAGCCGTGCCGAGAGCCGTGCCGAGAGCCGCGCTGAGAGACATGCCGAGAGAATGGGCGAGATCCCGGCCTGGAGGGGGGTTCGCGGCCCGCGGGCTTCGTCGCTCCCGGGCCCCGGGCCATTCGGCCTCGGGGGCGTCTGCGAGTCGTCCCTCGTGAGTCGCCCGGGGCTCGTGAGTCGCCCGGGGCTCGTGAGTCGCCCGGGGCTCGTGAGAAGGCGGGGGGTCGGGCAGCGATTCATGTCGCCCATCAAGCTATCGGGGGTCCCGGTCCGAGTCAATTTGCTAACCTGCGGCGCCCTGACCCCTGCTGCGACCCGCTTCGACTCTGCGGGTCGTCCGGAGAACGACGACATGGATCGAGATTCAGTGGAGAGGCTCCGGTTCGATCGGCGGCTGCAGCGCCGCCGGGAGTGGCTCGCCGAGGGAGAGTACGAGGCCTTCGTCGAGTCGCTTCCGGACGCGTCCGACAAGATGATGCGGATCGGCGACGAGTCCGAGTCGACGACCGATCAGGCGGGTGGCCCGAGCGCGTCCGGGGCCGAGGGCGGCGCGCCCGACGGTGGATCCGCAGGCTCGTTCCCGCCGCCGGGAGGAAGCTCGACCCCCGCCTGAGCGTCTCCCCGGAGGCCGAAGGTCCAAGCGGGCAGCGGACAGGCAGCGCACGCACGTACGGCAGGCTACCGGATGCGGGGGTGAGCGCGGGTGATCAAGGAAAAGCTCGGTCCCCGGATCGATGGCTGGATCCATTCGCTCTTTCCCTTTCTGTTCCGCCGTCGGATCAATCCCGATTGGCTGACCGTGACGGGCACGCTGGTGGCGGGTGCCTCGGGCCTCGCCTTCGCGGAGGGCGCCTTTCGTCTGGCTGGTTTCCTGCTGATCGCGGGCGGCTTCTTCGACCTCGTCGATGGAGTGGTGGCCCGGCATTTCGGTATCTCGACGCGCTTCGGGGCGTTCCTGGACTCCTCGCTCGACCGGGTCGTCGACATTCTGGTGATGGTGGGTCTGCTCGCCCACTATCTCGGTCGGGGAGCGTCGGGTCTCGCGATGCTCTGCGTCGTGATCCTGGTCTCGACGGTCCTCACCTCGTACGCGAAGGCCCGAGCGGAGACGATCCTGACCCATATGCCCGGAGGGTTGCTGGAGCGCGGCGAACGCATCGGGCTCCTGGCCGGTGCCGCTCTCCTCGGACTGATGCCCCCCGTCCTCTGGCTGCTCGCGATCGGCACGGTCGTGACGGTCGGGCAGCGGTTCCTCTACGCTCACCGGGAGATGGGACGTCTCGATGAGGAGTCTGGGTCCGGTTCGGTCGACGAGAGCGGCGGGACGGTCGAGACGGTCGGGAAGGTCGAGGAGAGGGGAGCGAGCTGAGCCATGGCTGCAGACGGCACCGGAGAAGGGGGGAGCCGACCCGATTCGGACGAGCAGGCGCGGACGGGCCCGGCCTCCGGATCGGCGGGGGAGTCGATGCCGCGGGTCGACTTCTCGACCTTCGTACTCTCGCTGGGAACGACCGCGCTCTACCAGATGGGGCTGGTCGCCGACCCCGCCACCGGGGAGTCCGGGGAGGCGGACCTGTTGGTCGCGCAGCAGACAGTGGATACGCTCGAGATGCTGCGAGAGAAGACCCGGGGCAATCTAGACGAGAACGAGCGGAAGCTGATCGACTCCCTCCTCTATGAGCTCCGGATGCGCTTCGTCGAGATCCGGCGTTGAGGAGGACTTCCAGCGGGGTGCTCTCGCTGCGTGCTCCGGCCAAGCTGAACCTGGGGCTGCGCGTGCTGGGGCTGAGGCCCGACGGCTATCATCTGATCGAGAGCCTCTTCGCCCCGATCGAGCTGTGGGACGACGTCCAGGTCGAGATCCTGCCCGGTGCGTCGAAGATCGATCTCCAGGTGGAGAGCGCGCCCGGATCCGGTCTACCCCCCGCCCTGTCCCGGGTCCCTTCGGGCCCGACGAATCTGGTCTTTCAGGCGGCGGCAGCGTTCTGCCGCGAGTACGACGTGCAAGGACGGGTCCGCATCCGGCTGGTCAAGCGGATTCCCGCCGGCGCAGGCCTGGGGGGTGGATCGAGTGATGCCGCGGCCGTCCTCCGTGGGCTCGCGGCCCTGATCGGCGGCGGGGAGCACGCGCCCTCGGACATGGAGGCGCTGGCCCTGACGCTGGGAGCCGACGTGCCCTTCTTCCTGGCTCCCCAGCCGGCGCTGGTCCGGGGCATCGGAGAGCAGATCGAGCCCCTCGAAGGGCTGCCTCCCCTCGATGTCGTGGTCGCGAATCCCGGGATCTCGCTCGCGACGGCAGAGGTCTACCGAGCCGCCGACGCCCTGGGAGGCGCGTTGACGCCATCGAGGGCAGGCTCTACGATGCGAGCGTTCGGGCGTCTCGGTCTGTGTCGAGGCTCGTCTGAAGAAGGCTCGTCTGAAGAAGGCTCGTCTGAAGAAGGCTCGTCGGAAAAGGGCTCGTCTGCAAGAGAAGCTTGGAAGGACGCCCTCGGGGATCTTCTGGTCAACGACCTCGAGCCGGCGGCTCGCAGGCTCTCTCCCCCGATTGGCCGTCTCGCTGGCCAGCTCCGAGAGTGCGGTGCGCTGGCTGTCTCCATGACCGGGAGCGGGGCAACGGTCTTCGGGATCTTCGCGTCGCGAAGCCAGGCTGCCCAGGCCGCCCGAACGCTTCGCGGGTGGCGAGGCGAGGGCCAGCGGCTCACGGCGGACGAACGGCCCGCGGAGCAAGAGCGAGCCGACGAGCGGATTGAGAGGCGCGAGCGGCCCGAGGGACGAGAGCGACGACGAGAGCGACGACGAGAGGGACGAGAGAGACACGAGAGGCTTGGCGAGGACGAGTCTCGCAGCGGCGAGCCCGGCGGTGGCGAGCCCGCGAGAGCGCCTCGAGAGTGTGAGGAAGAGCGGAGCGAGCGGGGCTGGGTCCAGGCGACCCGTCTGGCCAGTCCGGCCTTCGACATCTGAGCGGCGGACGTCGAACGCAGTTTTCTTGGGGCGTCGCCAAATGGTAAGGCAGCGGCCTTTGGAGCCGCCATTTGTAGGTTCGAGTCCTACCGCCCCAGCCAGATCGAGGGCCGAAGACGGACGGCCGAAGACAGGCCGCAGGGTCGACGGCGACAGAGAGTCGATGGAGAGCCGATAGAGGGCCGCAGACCGAGCCTCTCTGGCGAGGGCACGCCTGCCGTCCATGAGCGGAGGTCGTCGATGAGAGAGGAAGGCCCTCGACCTCGTCGACCCGACCGGGACGGGACGCGGGATCGCGCCGAGACGGAGATGGATCGCCCACCCGAGCGAGGGCCTGGGCACGCCTCGGCCAATCCGACCGAAGACGCCGCTCGCGCGGCCTGGGATGAGATTCCACCGATGCAGGATCTGAAGCTCTTCAGCGGAAATGCCAACGTGGCCCTGGCTGGATCGGTGGCCCGATACCTGGACATCGACCTCGGCCGAGCCGAGGTCGGGACCTTCAGCGACGGAGAGTGCGCGGTCGAGATCGGCGAGAACGTCCGCGGCCTCGATTGCTTCGCCCTTCAATCCACCTGCGCGCCGCAGAACACGCATCTGATGGAGCTGCTGATCATGCTCGATGCGCTGAAGCGGGCCTCCGCACGGCGCATCACGGCCGTGATCCCCTACTACGGCTACGCCAGGCAGGATCGCAAGGTCCGTCCCCGGGTCCCGATCACCGCCAAGCTGGTGGCCGATCTCATCCAGGCGTCGGGCGCGGATCGCGTGCTCTGCATGGACCTGCATTCCGGCCAGATCCAGGGCTTCTTCAACATCCCCGTGGACAACCTGTACTCGACGAGGCTGCTGCTCGATGCCATCGAACGCCGCATCGGCAGCGACGTCACGATCATCTCCCCCGACGCAGGCGGGACCGAGCGCGCGCGGGCCTATGCGAAGCGGCTGGGGGCTCGTCTCGCGATCATCGACAAGCGACGCGAGCTGGCCAACGTGGCGGAGGTGATGAACATCATCGGAGAGGTCGACGGGCAGACCTGCGTGATCGTCGACGACATGGTCGATACGGCGGGGACCCTCTGTGAGGCGGCTCGGAGCTTGATGGAGAACGGCGCGACGGCGGTCCACGCCGCCATCACCCATCCCGTCCTCTCGGGTCCTGCGCTCAAGCGCATCGCCGAGTCGCCCCTGGACCAGGTGATCGTGACCGACACGATTCCGCTTCGTCCGGACGCGGTCGATCACGGGAAGCTTCACGTGGTCTCCGTCGCCGCGCCGATCGGCGAGGCGATCCGACGGATCAACAACGAGGAGAGCGTGAGCTCCCTTTTCTGAACCTCAGGGAGATCGGATCTGTCGCGGTCGGCCGAGTGCCCGTCCGCCTCCGAGCTCCCCCCAAACGAGCCGAGCGCCGAGAGCCGCGCCGACCCGTCTGTCCGTCGGGCGAGACGGGGGTCGATCTCCGGAGCGGGCGAGGAGAGCAAGCAAGATGGGTGACGTGAAGCTGGCAGTCGAGAGTCGTGACGCGACGGGCAAGGGAGTCGCCCGCAGGCTGCGGGCGCAGGGCCTCGCCCCGGGCGTGGTCTATGGCGGGGGACGCGAAGCGACCCCCATCACGGTCGATGCGAAGAAGTTCGAGCGCCTCCTCGAGACCAGTCACGGCGGCATCAACACGCTGATCGATCTCGAAGGAAGCTCTGCGGCCGCCGGGCGCACGGTGATCGCCAAGGATCTCCAGCGAGAGGCCATCCGTGGGCACATCATGCACATCGACTTCTACGAGATCGACCTGCAGGAGAAGATCGAGGTCTCCGTGCCGGTTCATCTCGACGGGACTCCGCAGGGCGTCGTGCTGGGCGGCGTGCTCGATCAGCAGCTGCGCGAGGTCGATCTCCTCTGCCTGCCCGGGTCCATTCCCGACGATCTGCGCGCCGATGTGACCCACCTCGAGCTGGGAGATTCGATCCACGTCTCGGAGCTGGTCACGGCGGAGGGCGTCGAGATCCTCACCGACGCCGAGCTTCCCTTGGCGACCGTGCTGGTGCCTCGCGGGCTGAAGGACACGGCGGCCGAGGCCGGCGAAGAGGGCGAAGAAGCGGGAGAGGGCGCCGAGGCTGTGGAGACGTCGGAAGAGGGCGGCGGCGAGTAGCCGGTCCAGCGCACGCGGTCCCGGGTCCACGCGATCCCCGTTCCCGAGGACGATCCGTGCCCGGCGGCGACACGGGCACGGGACGAGCACGGGGAAGGAGCGGGCTGCTTGGGGCTGCTGAGGCGTCTGCGGGAACGGATGCGTCCGGAGGACTCTCGCCCCGAGCCTCCGCCGAGCCGACTGGTCGTCGGCCTCGGAAATCCGGGAGACCGGTACGCCCGGACTCGACACAACATCGGCTTTCGCGTGCTGGAGGCGCTCGCTGCGGACGCGGCGGCTCCCGTTTCGGGGTGGCGACTCGATCGGGATCTTCAGGCCCGGGTGCTCCGGGTCGAGATCGACGGCGAGCCGATCCTGCTCGCGAAGCCCGAGACCTTCATGAACCGATCGGGAGAGACCGTGATCCGGGCGCTCGAGCGCTGGAGCGACCTGTCGCCGGAGACCGATCTGGTGATCGTCCACGACGACCTGGACCTGCCCGTGGGTCGGATTCGCTTGCGCCCGACCGGCGGCAGCGGAGGGCATCGGGGCATGACCGACATCCTCGATCGCCTGGGCACGAGGCAGATCCCGCGACTGCGATTCGGGATCGGTCATCCCCGCGGCGCAGCGGACGTGGGCGTGGTCGAGTGGGTCCTCGAGCCCTTCTCGGAGGACGAAGAGCGGGAGATCCTGCCGGCGGCCCTCGCGCGGGCCGCGGAGGCCCTCGAGGCGGTCGTGCGGGAGGGCGTCCCGGCGGCGATGGGACGGTTCAACGCGAGCCCGGGCGGTCTTTCGACGGGCGGCCCCTCGCCTGGATGAGTCTTCGATCTCTCGATTGTCCGTATTCGAGCGAGGGCCGTTCCGGACAATCGAGACACTCATGATCGGATCCCGCGAGGATTCGAGGCCGATTTGCCCCCTTGTCCGGGTATTGTCCGCCGGATAATCTCCGCCTCATGGACCTCGACTTCCTCATCCTGGACGAGCAATCCGGCCGGCCTGTCTACCGGCAGATCGCCGAGCGGCTGGCGCGCGCGATCGGCGAAGGCC
>CAYXLY010000098.1:0-12002 GCA_964466005.1 uncultured Spirochaetaceae bacterium
CGTCTCCTCGGCGAGCTCGCGCACCGTCTCCCCGAGCTCCTCGAGTCCGCGCCGGCTCAGGACCTCGGCGATCGAGAGTCCGAGGATCTCCCCCTCGAGCCCGATGAAGGCGCGAGCCGGCCGGTTCACCGCCCGCACGATCCCATCCCGGTCCACCGCGATCGCGCCCGTCCGCAGGCGGTCCATGACCGCCTCCAGGAAGAGGTTCGCGTGGCGCAGGTTCTCCAGCAGGCGCCGATTCTCCATCGTGAGCTCGTGGAGCTCGACTCCACGCTTCACGATCGTCTTCAGCTCGTCCGGCTCCCAGGGCTTGTTGATGTAGCCGTAGATGTGGCCATCGTTGATCGCCTGGATCGTCGCCTCGGAGTCGGCGAAGCCGGTCAGGATGATGCGCACCGTCTCGGGAAAGCGGTCGTAGACGCGCTTCAGCAGCTCGACGCCCGTCATGCCCGGCATCCGCTGATCGGTGATCACGACCGCGACGGGCTGGTTCTCCTCGAGGATCGCGAGCGCCTTCTTCGGATCGGGCGTCGACAGCACCTCGTAGAGGTCCATGAACGTGAAGGTCATCGTCTCGAGGATGGCCTCCTCGTCGTCGACGATCAGGATGCGGGGTCTCTTCGGCTCAGTCATCACTCGGGTCCTGGCGCTTCGGCAGGCTATCAATATCTCGTCGCTTCGATCAAGCGTTCCCGATTCCGTCCCCACTCACCGTGCCATCTCTCGACGATCTCCTCGCCGGGGCTGATCCCGCGCTCGATCTGCGCGCGGAGCGGGTCGAGAAAGTGGCGCTCGTCCTGGTCCGTCTCCCCGGCCTCCGCGATGCGCCGCAGCCCCTCGGCCGAGCATTCGACGAGCTCTCGCGCCAGATCGAGGATCGGGTGCTCGCCCAGCTCGGCTCGCAGGCCGCGCCGGGCCACGTCGAGCTGCGCCGCATCGAGCTGCTCGGGAGTCGCCCCCGCCATCATCGACCACGCCGCCTCGAGCGCACCCGCATCGTAGAGGATTCCCTTCCAGAGGGTGGGCAGCGCGCAGGTGCCCTCCCGCGGCACCGCGTCGGCGCCCCGGACCTCGATGATCTTCTTGAGCCGGACGTCGGGGAAGAGCGTGGTGAGATGGGTGTCCCAGTCCCCCAGTGTCGGTCGGATCCCGTGGAAGCCCTTCTCCATGAACTCGCGAAACGTCGTCCCCTCGCCCGCGCGATAGACGCCGTCCCGGATCACGAAGAAGAGCGGGACGTCGAGGGCCCACTCCGCATAACGTCGATAGCCGAAGTCCGGGTCGAACACGAAGGGAATCAAGCCGCAGCGGTCCGGGTCCGTATCGCGCCAGATCGCGAGTCGGCGCGAGACGTAGCCGTTCTCCTTGCCGCCCGACAGGCTCGAGTTCGCGAAGAGAGCCGACACGATCGGCGTCACGACGAGCGCGGTCCGCATCTTCGCGACCATGTCCGCCTCGTCGGCGTAGTCGAAGTTCGCCTGCACGGTCGCGGTCGCGTGCATCATCTCGAGCGCCAGGGATCCGCGCGTCGGCAGGTACGCCCGCATGATGTCGTAGCGCGTCTTCGGCATGATCGGAATGTCGCCGACCTCGTGAAAGGGATCGATGCCGAGCCCCAGCCACGCGATGCCGAACTCGTCGGAGAGCTCCTTCACGAGGTCGACGTGGGCGTTGAACTCGGCGCAGGTCTCCCTCGCGGTATGCAGCGGCGCACCCGAGAGCTCGATCTGCCCTCCCGGCTCGAGCGTGACGCTGGCTCCGTCGTGGACGAGCGCGATCGTGCGGCCGCTCTCCTGGATCCGCTCCCAGCCGGCGGACGAGGCGATCTTCTCCAGCAACGCACCGATGCCGTAGGGTCCCTCGTAGGGGACGCGGTCTCCCGTGTCGGCGTAGACGCCGATCTTCTCGTGCTCCGTGCCGACGCGCCACTGCGCGCGCGGCGTCTCGGCGGCCCGGAAATAGCCGAGGAGATCCTCGATGCCTTCCACGGGTCGATCGATCTCGGTCATGTCGAGGGACTCCTTCCGGGGAGTGGCGGGCCGTGGCCATCGAAGGGACCGAGGGCGCGCCTCAATCGTAGAGATCTACGTGGAGAAAGGGAACGAGGGCACAGAGAACGGCCTGGGCTCCATAGGCCCGGCGAGTGAGCCGACCGCCGGTGAGCCGCCCGACATTGCCTTCTCCCCGGCCGGATCCGAAGCCCGCCCGGGCATCCCGATGACGATGCCAGAGCGCGTCGAAGAGATCCCCGATCGGCGCCTGCTCCCGCCAGGCGGCATCCAGACAGCCCGGCGGGTAGGCGAAGCCGGCCGAGAGGCCATGCGCCTCCCGCTCGCCGTCCGTCACCCAGGCACAGCCGACGTTGTCCCGTCCGAAGCCCTCCAGCGAGACGAGGCCGTCCTCGATGCCGACGGCCAGCGCGCAGGGGCCCGAGGCCAGCGCCGACCGGGCCCGCTGGCGGGCTCCCTGGAGGATCTGCTCGAATCCGATCGGCTGCTCGGGGACGCCGCTCGCGACCGCGACGCCCACGATCGAGAGCCCGGCCGCCTCCGCCTCGTCTGCCCGGAGCGCGCTCAGGGCCGACTCGACGGCCCCCAGCTTGGCGCCGTTCTCCGTCCCGACCCGCACGGGCTCTCCCGCGAGCGCGCGCTCGAGCGAGGGGGCCTTCCGGAAATGGGCCTGATTCGAGGCCACTCGCCCCCCTCTCCGGTCGGCTCAGGGCGCCGAGGCCGCTTCGAGAAAGCGCTCGAGGAACTCCGCGAGAGCGGCCTCGATCTCCTCCTCGGCCTCGAAGGGGAGGCTTCGACAGGGGCCCTCCTGCTTGCCGCTGCGAAAGGGGCCGACGAAGGTCACCTCGCCCTTGCTCTTGGCCGTGACGACCGCCCGGTGGCGGCCCCGCTCGAGATCGAACTCGACGGCGTGGAGATGCTTGTCGTCCGCGCGCAGGGGCGTCAGCGCGACCTCGAGATAGGGCGCGGCCTCCCGAACGACCGAGTTGAAGGTCTCGACCGCAGGCGCGATCCGCGCGTGCAGCGACTCGGCCTTCGCGCGCGCCCGGGCGATCGCGTCGGCATGGGCGGCCTCGCGCTGCGCCACGCTCCGGGCGAGGGTCTCCACACGTTCGATGAGGCTCACGGAATCCTCCTGGACATCGTCTTCGGCCGCCCTCCCCTCCGGAGACCGGACCGGAACACCGCAGCGCCTTCGGGCCCGCTCTCTTCGCGGAGCCTGCTCTCTCGCGGAGTCGAGGCGCACACCTCGCTCGCTCGATCGGGGTACACGAGATGATCTCTAGAGCGCCTCGTCGGCGAGGCTGATGGACCCGTTGCCGAGGTCCGCGAGCAGCTCGTCGCGAACGCTCTCGAACTCCGGAATCCGAGCGCGCTCGACAGGCGCACCCGCCGGACTCGAGATCTTCATCGGATCGACGTAGCGGCCGTCCTTCTTCACGCGGAAGCAGACGTGCGGCCCCGTCGACAGACCGGTGCTCCCCACGAAGCCGATCACCTGCTTCTGCTCGACCCGATCTCCGATCCGGAGATCCTTCGCGAAGCTCGCGAGATGGGCGTAATGCGAGGTGTAGCCGTTCAGATGACGGATGCGCACGAGATTCCCGGAGGCGCCGGCGCGACCCCGGTACTCCACGACGCCGTCCGCGACCGCCCAGACAGGCGTGCCTCGGGGCGCCGCGTAGTCGATCCCGGGATGGGGACGCGTCACGTTGAGGATGGGGTGATGGCGGGCCCTCGTGAACCGGGAGCTGATCCGCCGGAACTCCAGAGGCGCCGCCAGGAAGGCGCGCTCGACCGAGGAGCCATCGGGCCGGAAGTAGGAGCCGTTGCCCTCGTCGTCCTCGAAGTACACGACCGTATGCTCGCCCACGCTCCCGCGGTAGCGGCCGGCGAGGATCCTCCCGGGGCGGACGTAGACGTCCTCTCCGTCGTCGTCGCGTCGATAGAGACGCTCGTAGAGGATCTGGAACTCGTCGCCCGGCTGGACGTTCCGACTGAAGTCGATGTCCCAGGCGAAGATCCGCACGAACTCCGCGGCCAGGGCGCTCTGCTCGCCCAGAGCGAGGATCGCGTCGTAGAAGGAGGAGTCGACGATGCCGGCGATCTTCGCGATCTGGGGCCGGAGCTCCGCGGTCTCCTTGCGAACCACGTAGCGCGTGCCCTCCCAGGCGAGATAGAAGCTCTCCTCGGGCCCCTGGGCATATCGGAAGTCGAGCACCCGCCCGTCCGTGTCCTGTCCGAGGCGATAGCGATCGCCGGGACGCGAACGACGGAAGTCGAAGACCTTGCGCATCTCCTTCGCGATCAGATGCACGGTCGCCGCCGAGATGCCCTGGCGGCGAAGCGATCCGGCCAGGCTCTCGCCGGCTCCGATCTCGCCGCGGGTGACCATCGTGAGCGCGTCGCCGGAGTCGATCCGGGACTTGCCACCGTGCATCGGCAGCGAGTCGATCGACACCGATGCATAGCGAGCGACCACGCGTCCCTGAGACTCCTCCTCCTGCTCCCGGTCTGGCTCCGGACTCGGCTCCTGGCCGGGCGTCGCCTCGGACTCTGCCCCGGACGACGGGCTCGCCGGGATCGGAGCCGTCGGCTCGTCGGGAGCGGATGCGATCGCAACGCCGGCAGGCGCCTCACCGGACGCTCCGGCCGTCTCGACGCGCGCGGCCTCCGAGGGAGCGGAGGGAGCGGAGCTGTCAGGGGAATCGGAGGTGTCGGCGGCGTCGACGCGGTCGTCGACGCGAGAGACGGTCTGGACGGAAGGGCGCTGCGAGATCGCGCCCAGCCGCGCTCCGACCGCGAAGCCGATCACGAGTCCCAGAGCGATCAGGAGAGCCGTCCAACGGGCCTTCGCGGCATGACGGATCCAGAGGATCCGGAGATCTTCCGATCTCGGAGGCTCAAGCTTCATCTCGACTCCTGGGGGATTCCACTCCGGCGCTATGTTTAGCCCGACGCGGACGGCCCCGCACGATCCTCCGCACCCTTGGGTGGTTCCGGAGCGGGCGAAGAGTGGGCCGAACCCCGCATGTCGTGTTCATTCCCCATCGCCTCGATCCACCTGGAGCTCCATGCGATCCCTTCTCTCTCAGTCGCCCCCGCTCCAGCCCGTATCCGCGACCCACGCGCGGCCCGAGTCGCGCTGCCTGCCCGAAGCGCTGGAAGCGTCTCGAGCGAAAGCCGCTGCACGCGGCCCGACTCCGCTGCTCGTCGCGATCGCAGGGCTCGCGCTCGCCGTGCTGGCTTCGGCGTCGCCGGCGCAGGCGCTCTGGCCCTTCGATCGCTTCGGAGATCCGGCGCCGCTCGAGGAGCGCGCGACGGAGCTGCTGGCCGAGGCGATCCGGATCCGGACCGTGAACCCGCCGGGCAACGAGGCCGCCCTCGCCCGCCACCTCGCGGAGCAGCTCGATCGCGCCGGGATCGAGCACGAGGTGATCGAGACGCCTTCGCCGGAGGGCGGACCGGCGCGCGCCGCGGTCTGGGGACGGCTTCGCGGAGAAGGGGGACGTCCGGCGCTGGTGCTGCTCTCGCATCTCGACACGGTCCCTGCGAAGCGCGAGGAGTGGAGCGTCGATCCCTTCGCCGGCGAGATCTGGGACGGCTTCGTCTGGGGACGCGGCGCCCTCGACGCGAAGGGCGTCGCCGTCACGCACCTCATGACGATGCTCGAGCTGGCCCGCGCGGAGGAGCCCCTCGAACGCGACCTGATCTTCCTGGCGACGCCCGAGGAGGAGACCGGCGGTGCGATCGGTGCGGGCTGGATCGCGGCCCGGCGGCCCGAGCTCTTTGAGAATGCCGGCTATCTCCTCACCGAGGGCGGAGGGATCCTCGCGCCGGGCACGCTCGAATCGGATCGCCCGGCCATCTGGGGCGTCTCGCTCACCGAGAAGGCACCCTGCTGGCTCGAGCTTCGCGCTCACGGCCGGGCGGGCCACAGCTCGGCGCCGAGCGAGGAGGCGGCCGTGCCCCGGCTCATCGCCGCGCTCGATCGCATCCGACGGGTCGAGTCCCCGGTCCGCGTCCTCGACGAGGTCGAGATGATGTTCGATGCGCTCGCGCCGCTCGCGCCGCCCTGGGATCGCGAGGCCTTCGCGAGCCTCGCTCGCGCCCTCGAGGAGGACGAGGCCTTCCGGCGTCGATTCCTCGACGACCCGAGCCAGAACGCCCTGGTCCGCAACACGATCTCGATCACGGTCCTGGAGGGCGCCCCGAAGACCAACGTGGCTCCGGCCATGGCGCGCGCTCAGCTCGACGCGCGCCTGCTGCCGGGCGAGAGCTGTCGCCGGTTCGCCGCCTCGCTGGCGACGCTGATCGACGAGCCCGCGATCGAGATCATCGAGATCCTGAGCTTTCCCGCTCGCGCGTCGGAGACCGACACTGCGCTCTACCGCGCGATCGAGACGTTGGCCGCGAGCCAGGAGCCGCCCGGCGTCGTCGTGCCCCGCATGATCGGCGGCTTCACCGACGCCCACTGGTTCCGGGAGCTCGGTCTCGTCGCCTACGGCTTCGTGCCGCGCGCGCTGACGCGCGAGGAGACGCGACGCGTGCACGGCATCGACGAGCGCGTGTCGGCGAAGGTCCTCGTGGAGGGGATCGAGCGGATGATCGAGCTCGTCCGGACGCTCGACCGGATCGACGGATGACGGGGAACCGGGGACGGGATGGAGGATGAGCCGGCGACGGACGCCCGCAGAGCGGAGCTCCGGACGGGCGTGAGGACCGGTCTCCCGCGGATCGCCTAACGAAGCTCCTCGATCGCCCGGTGCAGGGTCTCGAAGAGCGGCTCGATGTCGTCGATCTCCAGGCACGAGAAGGCGACTCGGATGTCGGTCGGACTGGTGGCGATCAGTCCGACGCCGTACTCGTCGAGCAGATGCACCCGGAGCTTCTCCGAATCGACGCCCTCGACCCGGACGCACATGAAGTAGCCGCTGTTGAAGGGGTAGAGCGTCCAGCTCTTCGCATAACGCGGCCGAAGGGCGACCTCGTGGACGCGAGCGGCCCGCGCCCTCAAGGTCTCGCACTTCGCAGCCCGCTCTGCGTCGAGCTCGGGCGACGCGAGCGCCCGCTCGACCAGCGACTGCGAGAGCTGGGGCACGTTCGACACCCCTCCGCGGATCGCGCCTCGGGTCTTCGCGTCGAGCACCTCGCACGCGGTCGACGCCGTCTCGGCCCGCCCGGGCCCGAAGGTCACGAAGCCACAACGCAGCCCCCAGACGAAGAGCTCCTTGGTCGCGCCGTCGAGCTTCACGGCGAGCAGGTTCGGATGGAGGCCGACCAGCCTCCCGAAGAGCGACTCCGTCAGCGAGTCGCCGCCGAGGTGATAGAAGAGCCCGAAATAGGCATCGTCGCAGAGGACGACGAGTCGGGTGCCGCGCTCGGCCTGCCTCGCGAGGGCCGCGCAGAGCGCCTCGGCCTCGGTCTCCGTGGGCATGTAGCCGGTCGGATTGTTGGGGAAGTTCAGCAGGACGATCAGCTTCTCGCGCTCGGCGCCGAGCTCCTCGAGCCGGGAGGCGAAGGCGTCGACATCCATCCCCGCGCCGGCCGTGCCCAGCCCACGGTAGAAGGGGAAGGTCTCGATCCGGGCTCCGTGGTGGACCTCGAAGGTCAGGCGATAGTTGCCCCAGAGCTTGTCGGGCAGCAGCACGACGTCGCCCGGGTCGACGAAGAGCTCCGCCGACAGCGAGAGCCCGTGCGTGATGGCGCTGGTCACGACCGGCTCGCCGAAGCTCTTGCCGCTCAGGGAGGGATTCTCCTCGAGGAGCTTCTCACGCCAGAGCTGCCGGAGCCGGGGACGGCCTGCCGGCGGCGCATAGGTCAGGGCGTCGGCGGGCGGGACGTCACCGAGATGGGAGACGATCGAGGGCAGGGCCATCGGGCCCCCCTCTTCGGTCGCGATCCCGATCGTCGCGTTGAAGCGGGTCGCTTTCTGCTTCGCCTCGGCCGACTGGGAGAGGATGCCCTTGGGGAAATAGAGCCGTCGTCCGTAGGCGGAGAGCATCTCGAGGATCTCCGGCGCCGCCTCCTCGAGCTTCTCGTTCAGCGACCGGGCGATCGGATTCAGGCTGGCTTGCGGGGGTTCCGTTCTCGACATCGTGGCATGGAGCTCCTGGCGCGAAGGCCGCGAAAACTACAGCCGTTTGTGAAGCACGTCCATCAGGTCGCCGTAGCCGAGCCGTCGCCAGAAGGCCTGTCCCTCCCGATTGCCATGAGCGACCTGGATCTCGATCCGCTCGACACCCCGATCCCGCACCCAGGACTGCGCCGCCTCGACCAGCCGTCGCCCGACGCCCTGCCGTCGCAGCCCGGGACGGACGCCGAGATCGGTGATCTCCGCCCGCTCCGTCTCCTCCAGGATCGGCGGCGCGCGATCGATGCGCACGATGCACAGACCCTCGGGCGTGCCCGTCCCGCCCCGATCGAAGACGAGGATCTCGGCGTCCGGATCGCGATGGAGCGCCCTCAACAGCTCGCGCAGCGCGCCCTCCGCGACCGCGTCCCGTCTCATGCGAAAGAGGGGGTCGAGCGCCTCGTGATGCCGGGTGATCAACGCCCAGAGCGCGACGACGCGGTCGATCTCCTCCGGCCGAGCCACGCGCACGCGACCGGAGGCTCGCCCGTCGTCCGTCGGATCGCTCACTCGCCGGCTCCCCGCACCCGCCTCGCCCAACCGCATCGTTCTGCTCGGAAAAGCTTTTCCATGTCTGGGCGCTTCGGAGGATCTCCCTCGGGCGTCGCGCGGGCTCGCCGGCACCGTCGCCCGGTCCGAGATCGGATCGCATCCAGAGAAGGCGCTTTCATTTCGACCCCTTGAGTCCGGACCTGCGTCTCGCCGCCCGAGCCGATCGGGCGAGCGGAGCTTGGCACGTGGCTTGCGGCTCGCTCGTCGAGGGTGCGTGCGGGCCGGCGTCACGCGCAGACCGCGGTAGTGTGCCGCATGGATCGGACTGGGGATCGATCCATGGAGCGACTGCGGTCGATGATGCACCACTGACGGGGACCATGCCGAAGCTCTGGATCGTTCATCGCAATCCGAATCAGAGGGCCGCTCTCGCGCGTCTGGCGGGCCTCGCCGCAGGCGATGTCGAGGCCGGGCCTCCTCGCGCCGAGGCATTCGAATCCAGCTCCGCACCCGCGGCCGTGATGCTCGGCCTCGAGGACGACTTCGAGCTCGAGCTCGAGTTCGCCCATCGCATGGGACCCCGCCTCCCGGGCGTGTCCTGGATCCTGCTCTGCGAGCGGTCGGATGCCGATGAGGCGGCTCGACTCTTCGACACGATCGAGCCCGACCTCCTCGAGCGCCTGCCGACCGCCCGAATCCTGCGCGCGCGCATCGCCGCGGCGATGGCCCGACGCAGCGCGGCGAGTCTCGCCGAGCGGCGTCAGCGGAGTCGCATCGCCGAGCGCTTCTCGGCCTGGCTGGGCGGCGTCGAGGTCCACGGCCTGCTGCGGGCGCTCGACCCCTCCCTGGCGAGTCTGCCGCTGCTGGTCCGTGGCGTGCCAGGGAGCGGCCGGACGCTGCTCTGTCGCTATGTCGAAATCTTCCGCGGAGGCGATCGCCCGTCGATCCGCGTGCACGCAGGCGAGATCACGGAGGCGGAGGAGCTCGCGCAGCGACTCACGGCGGTCGAGCCGCCCCCGTCCCGCGGCCGCCTCTCGATCTGGATCGACGAGGTCGACCGACTGCCGCCGCCGGTGCAGCACGCGCTCGCGGAGTGGATCCTGCACGGGCTGCCGCCGGGCCCCGTGGGCCCCCTCGGCGAGGAGCCTCCGAGATGGATCGCCACGGCGGGGCCCGCCTGCTGGCAGGATCCCCTGGAGCCCGCCCTCCAGCGAGCCTTCTCACCGCTGGACATCGAGGTGCCCTCGCTCGCCGCGCATCCCGAGACGATCCCCGGCTTCGCCGAGGAGGTGGCCCGAGACTGGGCGCGGTCCGTGGGCGGCGTCCCGCGCCGCTTCGCGCCGAGTGCACTGGCCGCGATCGAGGCCCAGGCCTGGGAGGGAGACCGCGCCCAGGTCGAGTCGGTGCTGCGGGCCACTCTCGCCGCCAGTCGGGCCGATCCCATCGAGGCCGAGGACCTGGAGCGAGCCGGCTTCCCCGCCTTCGAGTCCTCCCCCCTCGAGTCCTCCCGCGAGGCCTCGATCGACGACTCGACAGAGGCGATCCGGGAGGAGGTCGGGGAGGAGATCCTCGAAGAGGCGTCCGGCGCGGCCTCGACGGAGCGCGCCCCGGAGGCCCGCCCTTTCGAGCCCGAGAGTGGGGGCCCGATCGAGGAGGCCGGGCTCGACGAGAGCACCTTTCTCTCCGAGGCCTCCTTCGCGCTCACCGAGATGGACGACGCCGAGACGGGGGCCGGCCCCGACGCCCTGCAGGCGATCTTCGAGTCTGGTCACGCGTCCGGACCGGAGGCCGATCGGGAGCCGGAGGCGGCCGCGGCAGGGACCGATCGGAGCCCGGGCGAGCCGTCCCGCCCGGCAGAGCGCGCCCCGACCCCGCCGCCGGCCGGGACGGAGGGGATCCAGGGTTGGCGGCGGCTGGCCCGCAGCCTCTCCCATGAGATCCGGAATCCCCTGGTCTCGATTCGGACTTTTGCCGAGCTCCTGCCGGATCACTACGCCGACGAGACCTTCCGCCAGCGCTTCGTGGAGCTCGTCGGCCAGGACGTGGCCCATATCGGGGAGGTGATCGCGCGGCTCTCGAGCGTCGCAGAGCAGGAGAAGGCCGAGGCCGAGGCCTTCGACGTGTCGGCCATGATCGAAGGACTCCTCGAGGAGCGCCGGGAGCAGATCCAGAGACGCAGGCTGCTGGTGCTGCGCGAGCTGGAGCGCGATGCCCCGCTGGCCTGGGCCGACCCGACCGCCATGCGGGTCGCGTTGGCGGGCCTGCTCGATCGAGCGCTCTCCTCCCTGCCCGAGCGGGGGGATCTCTTCGTCGCCACGCGTCATGTCGCGCGGGAGGCGGAGGACGCCTCCCGGCTGCGGATCCTGCTTCGGCATCATGGGCCCGACCAGGCGGGCGAGGGGAGCAGCGAGCTCGAAGAGCTCTCCCCCGCCGCCAACGTCCTGGAGTACGTGCTCGCCCAGACCGTCGTCGAGTCGAGCGGCGGAAGTCTCACGCTCGACTCGACGGACGCGCAGGAGACGCTCGTCCTCGTCGATCTCCGGACGCCGCTCTAGAGACCGGTCCCGGGCTCGGGGGCTCGGGGGCTCGGGGGCTCGGGGGCTCGATCCGGATGGTGATGGAGGGCCCGAGCGCGTGATACCCTCGCGCCCATGCCTCGAATCCTCGTCGTCGACGATGAGCCCGGAGTCCAGGAATCGCTTCGAATGCTCCTCAAGGCGGACGCCGAGGTCGCCGTCGCCGGGGATGTCGAGGCGGCCCTCCGCGAGGTCGGGCGGGCGACTCCGGACCTCGTGCTCCTCGATCTCGTGATGCCGGGCCGCTCGGGTCTCGAGCTGCTGGCGGAGCTCGCGGAGCGCGACGTGCGCGCGCCCGTGATCGTGCTGACCGCGACCAACACCGTGAACGCCGCGGTGGAGGCGATGAAGCGCGGTGCGGCCGACTTCATCACGAAGCCCTTCGAGCTCGATGCCCTGCGGATCAAGGTCCGGAACCTGCTCGAGCAGCGCGAGCTCGTCCGGGAGGTCGAGCGACTCCGCGACGAGGTCGAGGAGCGTCAGCAGCTCCGGGGACTGGTGGGGCGCAGCGACGTGATGCGCGCCGTCTTCCGAACGGTCGAGCGGATCGCCCGGGCCGAGGCGACGGTGCTCGTGACCGGCGAGAGCGGAACCGGCAAGGAGCTCGTGGCACGGGCGATCCACGACCTCTCCGACCGGGCTCGAGGTCCCTTCATCGCCGTGAACTGCGCCGCCATTCCGGGCGAGCTGATCGAGAGCGAGCTCTTCGGTCATGAGAAGGGCTCCTTCACGGGCGCGACGGATCGGAAGAGCGTCGTGTAGGGAAAGAGTGTGTCAGTACGTGTAGATCTC
>CAYXLY010000099.1:0-11975 GCA_964466005.1 uncultured Spirochaetaceae bacterium
CTCGGGCGGGGTGAATCGAGGCGGGGAGGCGATGCGGGGGGACGCGGCCGCCCCTCGAGGACGTGGCGCTGCTCCGTCCTCTCCAGCCTCTTCCCCTTCTCATCCCTGATCTCACCGCTCGTCTCACCGCTGAACCGCCTCCTCATCGGGCTGGCTCTGGCCGGAGCGCCGATCGCCGGTCCGAGCCCGGCGGTCGCCCAGGTCACGACGACCGAGGATCAGGCCGTCGATCCGCCCCCCCAGTCACTGCGGGCGGAGATCGCAGCCACCGCGCCGGGAGGAACCGTCTCCATCGAGATTCCCACCGAGGAGGGCGCCTCGATCGACCTCGCCGACGGGCTCGTCTTCGGCCAGTCGCTCTCGATCGACAACGCGAACGAGGCCTTCGCGATCGTTCCGATCGTCGCTCCGGACGACGGGCCCTTCCTCGAGATCCAGAGCGGCGTCCGCCTCACCCTGCGCGACGTGGCGCTCGACGCCAATCCCGCGAACCCGAACGGCGTCATCGATCTGCAGACCGCCTCGAGTGTCCTCGAGACCGTCCTCCTCCGGGCGGACCAGACGATCGACGCCGACCTCGTCGGTGCGGGCGCGCTCGTGAAGAGCGGCGGCGCCACCCTCGACCTGCGAGGCGTGAACAGCTTCACCGGCGGCCTCACGATCCAGGAGGGGGACGTCCTCGGAGACGTCCTGAGCCTCGCCGGGGCCGGCATGGGCGACATCGTCCTGGCGCCCGGCGCAGCCGGCACGGCGGCGCGGATCGTCTTCGACATCGGGATCTCGGACGTCCTGGCGGCCACCGGGCCGGCCTTCATCGCCGACGAGACGAGCGGCGGCGAGGCGTTCTTCGTGAAGCGCGGCGAGGGCGAGCTCGACGTCCGAGCCGCTGCCTTCGACCCCGGGATCGCCTTCGACATCGAGGACGGAAGGCTCCTCGTGGACGACGCGATCGTCGCCGGACCGGATTTCCAGGTCCGATCCGGGGGAACGCTGGCGATCCAGGGCCTGGTCCCCGATCTCTCGGGAAGACTCGAGGGCGCGGGGAGCGTCGAGTTCACGCCCTCCCTCGGTCTGGGAGGCGTCCTGACTCTCTCGGGCGACCTCTCCGGGTTCACGGGAGAGCTGGGCATACTGCAGCCCTCAGGCTCGGTGGCCCTCGTCGGCGCGGTCCTCGCTCCGGCCACACCCCCCTCCGGCTCACTCGATTTCTCCGTCTCTCTCGATCCTGGAACGATCTTCGAGATTTCTGCTGAGTCCGACCTGGTCCTCACAGGCGACATCTCGGGCGCGGGAACGCTCTTCAAGCTGGGCGGGGGCACGACTCGATTGACCGGAGTCGCCACGCATACGGGCGGTACCCAGGTCGTAGGCGGCATCCTGATCGGCGACACCCGGAACCTGCAGCGGAGTCTGATCGTCGCCGACGGCGCCGAGCTCCGTTTCGATCAGGTCATGGACGGAACCTTCCTGGGCTCCATCGTCGAGCGCGATCCGGGCGACGCGATCACGGTCCGGAAGACCGGGCTCGGCAGCCTGACCCTCGGCGCGAGCCAGGGCTTCGCGGGAACGCTGGCGTTCGACGAGGGCGGGCTCGTCTTCGCCGCCGGCGTGGACCTCGCGAACGCGAGCCTGGTGGTCGGCAACGGCGACTCGATCCCCGCCACGCTCTCGACGCCCTTCGATCCCCAGGGCTCCGCGCTCGCCAATACGGTCGAGATCGGCGGGGATCTCATTCTCGACGACGATGCCCGCCTCGTCGTCTCCCTGGCCGACCGGGACGAGAACGGCAATCCCGCGGCCCGCAGCACGGTCTTCGCGGCGAGTGGGCAGATCACGATCGGGGGCAGCTCGCCGACCGACGCTCCCGAGCTCGTCGTCCGCCTGCGTCCCGGCAGCTATGCCGATCCGGCGTTACGCCGCTTCACGATCCTCACCGCCGACGGCACCGGCCCCGGCGGAGGCGTCGTCGTCCAGAACGACTTCGAGGTCTCGGAGGATCTCTTCTTCTTCGACCTGGATCCGCTCGGCGCAGCCAGCCAGGCCGGGACCTATCAGCTCGACCTCCTCGATAGCGGAGCCGCTCTCGCCGACGCGGCCGGGACGCCGAACCAACGTGCGATCGGCTCGGCCCTCGACGACCTGCGGGCCGAAGGCGCCGGAGCCGACCCCGAGCTCGCGACGCTGCTCGACAACCTCGCCACGCTCACGAACGACGGGGTCGACCAGGCCCTCGACGGCCT
Organism: uncultured Spirochaetaceae bacterium; assembly: GCA_964466005.1. GTDB lineage: Bacteria > Myxococcota_A > UBA9160 > UBA9160 > UBA4427 > UBA4427. The sequence continues at coordinate 2,241 of CAYXLY010000099.1, forward strand.
CTCGGGCGACAGTCTGATCGCTGCGATCGACATCCGGCTCGCGGCAGCGGCGCGAGCCTGGCGCAGCCTCTCGAACCGGGTGGCGCTGGCCCGGGAGCAGTCGATCGGCCATCGCGACGTCCGGAAGCGACGTCTCCAGAGGACACGTGGCCCGTCGCCGGGCCCGGAGCGACTCCCCGCCTCCGTCGACGCGGGCCCGCCTCCCGAGGCGGCGCGAGAGCCCTGGGTTGCCTGGCTCGAGGCGAACGGCCTGATCGGAGAGCTCGATTCCGACGAGGCCTCGGGCTACGACTACCGTCTCGTGGGACCGATCTTCGGCGCGGACCGGGCGCTCTCCGAGCAGGTGCGCGTCGGCTTCACGGCCAGTGGCACCCGATCTGCCTACGAGGCCGACGGAGCGAGCGTCGAGGGCAGCGTCACCTCGTTCGAGGCCATGGCCTACGGAGCCTGGATCGGAGAGCCGGCCACGCTCCTCGTCGGCGCCCGCTACGGCCATAGCTGGATCGAGACCGATCGCCGGGTCCGGCTCGAGGAGCTCGAGAGCCGCATCGAAGGCGACTTCGAGGGCGACGAGTTCGGCCTCTACGCCGAGCTCACGAGGGCCTTCGGCACGCCCTCGCGCGTCGAGATCGCCCCCTTCGCGAACGTCGCCTACAGCCGGATCGAGCTCGAGGGCTTCGACGAGAACGGCACCAGTCCGGTTCGACTGCAGGTCGAGGCGAGCGAGACCGACTCCGCCCTCACCTCGGTGGGCGTGCGGATCGCGCTCGAGCGGGAGATGGACGAGGGCTTCGTCTTCCGTCCGCGAGCCCGGGTCTCCTGGGGACGGGAGTGGGCCGACGTCGAGCGTCCGCTTCGTGGCCGCTTCGCGGCGGGCACCACGCCGATCGCCCTCGAGGCCGCCGAGCTCCCGCGAGACCGCGCGCGCATCTCCGTCGGCTGGGAGGTCGGCTATGCGCGCCATGCCAGCCTCTATGTCGGCTGGGATGGCCGCTTCGCGGAAGACCTGATCGAGAACGCGCTCTCTCTCGGCCTCCGCGCAGCCTGGTAACGCCGGGCTACCCGGTTCTCGCCGTCACGGGGAGCGGTCGAGGAGAGCAGGCCGACCGGACCCGAGCAGCCCGACCGGGCCACCTCGACAGTCCGATCGGCCCGATCCGGCAGACGGCCTGTCCGTCAGTCTCGCGCCGACCCGGGAACCTCGACGGTCTCCGTATCGCGACCGCTGTGCAGGATCGTCCCGGGACGTTGCCCCGTGTCCTTTCCTTCGCGCACGATCTCGACGCCGTTGGCGAAGACGTGGTCGACCCCGTTCGCCTCCGCGTAGAGCCTCCCGGCTCCGGCGGGCAGATCGTATTTCGTGTAGGTCTCGCCGAGGCCCACGCGCGCGGGATCGAAGACGACGACGTCCGCGTGCCAGCCCTCCTCGAGGCGTCCGCGCTGCCTCAGCCCGTAGAGTCGGGCCGGCACGTCGGTCAGCTGGCGCACCGCTTCCTCGATCTCGATCAGCCCGCGTTCCCGCACGCCGGTGCCCAGGACCTGGGTCGAGAAGGCGAAGGTGTCGATCATGTCCAGATGCGCGCCGGCATCCGAGGCGCCGATCACCGTGCGGTCGTCCTTCCAGAGGCGGGCTCGAATGGCCCAGCTCGCGTCGTCCAGTCCCTGGGTCGGAGGCATGAAGTAGGTCTGCAGATCGTCTTCGAGCGCGATGTCGACGAGCGTGTCGAAGGGCTTCTTCCCGAGCTCGCTCGCGATCTCGCCGATCGAGCGTCCCCGGTAGCGCTCCAGGGAGCGAGACCCCGCATCAGGCCCGACCTCTCCGAGGTCGCGTTCTCGTCGAGCCGGGCCCGGTTCGCCGGATCCCGAAGGAAGGCCTTGCGCTCCTCGATCGGCATCTGGAAGAGCGGAGCCCAGTCGTAGAGCGCATCGAAGACGAAGCCGGAGTGGAAGTTGATCCGGATCGTCATCGGCTGGGGCACGGTCAGGGCGATCACCTCCGCCCCCTGACCTCGCGCGAGGTCGGTCGCGGCGAGCTGCTGCTCCACCATTGCCTCGTTCATCGACGAGGGGGCGAGCACGTTCCAGTTGACGGGACGCTTCGCCGCCAGCGAGAGATCGGCCATGTACTGCGCCTCCTCCTCGCCCCATCCGACTCCGGGCAGGAACTCGACGCACGTCCCCGGGAAGTCGCGCACCTGACGGGCCAGCGTCAGCATCTCCTCGCGGGTCGCGTGGCGAGAGGGGACGGGGTTGCCCTCGGCGTCGTTGTGGGTGGTCGAGATCGTCGACGAGAATCCCATGCCGCCCTCGGCCAGCGAGGCTCGAAGGAGCGCGACCATCTTCGCGAGATCGTCCTCGGTCGCCGCCTCGCCGACCGCCCGCTCTCCCATCACGACCCGACGGAGCGCCGAGTGGCCGACCATGAAGCCCGCGTTCACCGACAGCTTGCCGTCGAGGCGCGACAGGTACTCGCCGAAGGAGCTCCAGTCCCAGGGCACGCCCGTCTGCAGACTCTCGAGCGGCATACCCTCCACGCGGGCCAGCATGCGCATCAGGTACTCCCCGGCGTCGGGGGCCAGCGGTGCGATGCTGAAGCCGCAATTGCCGCCCATCACGGTCGTGACGCCGTGATAGGGCGACGGACTCAGGGTGCCATCCCAGAAGGCCTGGGCATCGTAGTGGGTGTGCACGTCCACGAAGCCCGGGGCGACGATCTTGCCGGACGCGTCGATCGTCTCCCTCGCCTCCTCGGACACCTCTCCGATCGCGACGATCCGACCTCCGCGGATTCCGAGGTCACCCGGTCGACCCGGTGCCCCGCTGCCGTCCACGATCGTTCCGCCTCGAATGACACAATCCAACATCGCTCGTCCTCCGCTCGGCGGGACTCGCCGCCTCTGACTCGATTGTGGCACACGAGAGGCTCTTCGCACCTGCCCGCCCCGCCGCCCGAACCGCGGCCCGGAGCCCGCCCCCGGCCAGGAACCCGGAGCCCGCCTATCCAGTCCGAAACAGAGGCTTCTCGTCCCACCCGGTGGCCCGGAAGAGCGATCCCCGACCCGTCGAGCGGTGGTCGATCCGCGCTCAGCCGAAGCGCCAGGCTCGTGCGGGCTGCGCCCCTTCCGCGTACTCCTGACACTGGACGTCGAGCCAGATCGGGAGCAGATGTCGCACGTAGAAGGCGTGGGTCGTGACGCCGCCCGTCACGAGATCCTCGTACTCCTTGATCTGCACTCGAGGGTCCAGCGCCTGCCTGGCCTTCGCCTGGGCGAGCAGGGCATCGACCTCCTCGCGATCGTCGTAGAGCAGTCCGAGATGATCGTAGCCGGGAGAATCCATGTACTTCTTCTGCTCGGTCACCAGGATGAACTGGCTGGTCTCCGGGTCGGTTCGCAGCAGCAGGCCGATCTGACCGAGGATGGGAACGTCGATCGCCTCCCAGCCGAAGAGCTCTCCGTAGAAGTCGGCGATCTCCTTGCGATGGAGATCGAGCTCGCCCTGCGGCAGGGTGAGCTCCATGTGGTTGAAACGCGCGGGCATGCGGACCTCCTCGAGCAGCGACCTCCGGCGAGACGCCGGCGGCGCAGCCTCTCGTCTCCGGCTCTTCGAGCGTAGCAGGACGGTCCGGGCGAGAGGGATCGAGCCCTCGATCTCTCGCGGCCGATCGATGCGGATCGCTCAGGATCCGGTCGGCGCGTCGACGGCCTCCCGGCGCTCGACGAAATAGCTGGACAGCGTGACCATGACCTCCTCGCCCGCGGCATTCACCATCGATCCGCGACTCTTCACGATGCCGAGCTCCGGACGCGAGCGCGAGATCCGCTTGTCGACACAGACCTGCCGGAGGGTCAGCTCGTCGTCCGGCCGGACCGGCGTCGGAAAGCGCATCTTCAGCCCCAGCATGGCCGCCGTCCGCGTCTTCCCGGGATGGCGGGAGAAGATCAACGAAGAGATCGAGTACGTGTGGCAGGAGGAGGCGCTCAATCCCCCGAAGAGGGATTCGCGCGCCGCCTCCTCGTCGATGTGGAAGGGCTGCGGATCCCACTCCCTCGCGAAGCGGATGATCTCCTCCCGGGAGACCCGATGCCGACCGATCTCCTCGACCTCTCCGACCACGATGTCCTCGAAGTAACGCATGCCGATCGTGTAGCGCGCCCGACCGACTCCCACAAAGCCGGCCCGTGCGGTCTGCGCCACCCTGCCGAGCCGCACTCCCGATCGGGCTTCCGGTGGCGCTTCCGATCGCGCTTCCGTTCGCGCCGAGGGGGCGAGCCGGGCCTACTCGGCGCGCAGGGCCTCGATCGGCTTCAGCGTGGCGGCCCGGCGCGCCGGACCGACGCCCGAGAGAAGCCCGACCAGGACGCTCACGCCCAGAGCGGCCAGGACGAACCCGATCGGCGCCCGTGCAGGAAGATCCGGCAGCAGCCACCGCACGATCCCCGTGACGACCAGCCCGAAGGCCAGACCGGCGAGCCCCCCGACCGTCGTGAGCAGGATCGCCTCGCACAGGAAGAGGTCCTGCACCTGGCGCGCGGTCGCGCCGAGAGCCCGCATGAGCCCGATCTCCGAGACCCGCTCCCCCACGGAGATCCACATCATCGTGAAGATCCCGACCGCGCCGACGAGCAGCGAGATGCTCGCGATCACCGCGACCGCGAGCGTGACGATGTCCATGACGCGCCCGAAGACCTCGAGCATCTCGGACTGCGAGACGATCGTGAAATCCTCCTCTCCGCGATGCCGCTCGATCAGGATCGATCGTACGGCCTCGATCGCCGCCTCCTCGCGACCTTCGTGCGCGAAGACGACGTCGATCTCCTGCAGCTCCTCGAGATTGAAGAGCCGCATCGCCGTCGCGACGGGAACGTAGGCCGCGTCGTCGATGTCCATTCCGAGGATCCGGCCCTTGGGCTCCATGACGCCGATCACGCGAAGCCGCGCTCCGGCGATCCGCACGAAGCGGCCCAGCGCATTGCGCTCGCCGAAGAGCTCGCGCTTGAGACGGGGGCCGAGGACCGCGACGGAGGCGCCTCGGCGCGGGTCTCCTTCCGGCAGGAAGCTCCCCTGCCCCACTCCGAACTTCAGCACCTCGGGAAGGTCGGCCGTCGCGCCGTAGATGGCGACGCTTCGTCCCCGTCCATTGCCCTCGACTCGAGCCTGACCGGCCGCGATCGGCACGACCGTCTCGAGCGCCGGCGACCGCGCCAGAGCTTCGGCGTCGTCGATGGTCAGCTTCCGGGTCGTGCCGCCGAAGATCCCCGGAATGCCGCCCGTCTCCGTCTTGCCCGGGTTCACGGTCAGCACGTTGGTTCCGAACTGCGAGAACTCGTTCACGAGATAGCGTCTGGCTCCCTCGCCGAGCGAGGTCAGGAGGATCACGGCGGCCACACCGATCGCGATGCCGAGCATGGAGAGGAACGACCGGAGCCGATGACCGCGCAGGGCGCCGGAGCCGAGGCGAAGGAGATCGACGAGATCGAAGCGTCTCATCCGCCCTCCAGCCGCGCTCCCTGGAGCGCCCGAACCGGGTCCAGCTTCGCGGCCCGCCAGGCCGGCAGGACGCCGAACAGGATTCCCGTCACCAGGCAGAGCCCCATCACCGCACCGACCGCCCAGAGCGGGGCTGCCGCGGGGATCGCCGGGTACAGCGCCACGCCGAGACGAACGAGCGCCAGCCCCGCCCCCAGTCCGACGAGACCGCCCGCAGCGGAGAGCAGAGCGGCCTCGACCAGGAAGAGCGAGAGGATCTGTCGCCGCGTCGCCCCGACCGCCTTCAGCAGCCCCACCTCCTCGGTCCGCTCCGAGACCGATACCAGCATCACGTTCATGATCCCGATCCCCGCCACCATCAGGCTGATGGCCGCAATCGCCGACACGCCGAGCGTCAGGATCCGCATGATCGACGCCAGCGAGTCGAGCACCGCCTCCTGGCTGATCGCGGTGAAGTCCTCCTCGCCGTGCCGCTCCTTCAGGAGCGCGGTCACCCGCTCGATCGCCCGGTCGACGTCCGCTCGAGGATGAAGGTCGAGCATGATCCGGCTCAGCGAGCTGAGATTCGCCATGCGCAGGCCGGTGGCCGCGGGGATGAAGACGCTCTCGTCGACCTTCATGCCGATCTGCGTCCCCCGCCGTGCGAGCACGCCGATCACCCGCATGCGCCAGCCTCCGAGGCGAACGGCCGCTCCGAGGGGATTGCGTCGGTCGAAGAGCTCGCGGGCGACGGTATCGCCGAGCACGACGAGGGGAGCTCCCCGATCGATGTCGCCTTCGGGCAGGAAGCTTCCCATCGCGAGCTCGAGACGCTGCAGACGCTCGAACGCGTGGCTCACGCCGATGATCGGCACCTGACGGCTTCGAGGCCCGAAGCTCACCGAGTCGGCGCTCAGGGTGATGGGCACGGCGGCGCGCACCGCTCGCACGCGACGTTCGATCGCGATGGCATCGTCCATCGTCAGGTCGTTCGGAATCCCGCCGACCCCATGCGGCATGCCGCCCGTCGTCTCGGTCTTCCCGGGCACGACGATCACGAGCTCGCTGCCCAGGGTGGCGAACTGGCCCTGCACATAGCGCAGGGCGCCTTCTCCGACCGCGGTCAGCGAGAGGACGGCGACGACCCCGATCACGACCCCCAGCAGGGACGCGCCGCTTCGACGACGATGTTGCAGGAGCGCCCGACCGGCGAAGCGCAGCAGGTCCCTCGGACTCATGCCCCGGCTCCCGCCTGCTCGTCTTCGAAGAGCGAGCCGAGATCGCGAACGTCGGCGCCCGCGACCCGCCGGAGGATTCGGCCGTCCCGCATGACCAGGACGCGGCTCGCACGGCGCGCGACGATCGGGTCATGGGTGACCACGACGAGCGATCGTCCCTGCCGGTTCAGCTCGCACAGGAGATCCAGCACCTGCGTCCCGGAGCGCGTATCGAGGTTGCCCGTCGGCTCGTCGGCCAGCAGCAGGCCAGGCCCCATGATCGTGGCGCGCGCGATGGCGATCCGCTGCTTCTGTCCGCCGGAGAGCTCGCTCGGCTTGTGGGAGGCCCAGTCCGCCAGCTCGACCGCGTCGAGAGCGGACCGCGCCCGCCGGCGACGCTCGGCGGGCGGGATGCTCGCGAAGATCATGGGAAGCTCGATGTTCTCGAGGGCCGTCAGTCGGGGGACGAGGTGGAACGACTGGAAGATGAAGCCGATCCGATGCAGTCTCGTCTCGGCGAGGGCATCCTCGGAGAGCGAGGCGACATTCTCGCCATCCAGGAGATAGTGGCCCTGCGTCGGCGAGTCGAGACAGCCGAGTACGTTGAGGAGCGTGCTCTTCCCGGAGCCCGAGGGTCCGATGATCGCGACGTGCTCGCCGTCGTGGATCTCCTCGTCGACACCCGCTAGGGCGTGCAGGGACTGTCCGCCCATCTCGTAGGTGCGCCAGAGGTCCTCGACCCGGATCACGGCGCGCCTTCCCGGTCTCCGGCCGCGGCCGTCGCCCTCGCCCCGGCCTCGATCTCCACGCGGTCGAGCGAGACCACGATCGGATCCCCTTCCGAGAGGCCGGACGTGACCTCGGCGAACTGCCAGTTGCGAAGCCCGAGCCGGACGTCCTGCTCGACCAGCCGCCCCTCCTCGAGGCGCAGCACGCGTTGGCTCTGGAGCAGCGCCGAGGTGGGAATGCGCAGGACGTCCTCCCGGGCCTCCAGGATCACCTCGACGTCGGCCGACGTGCCGGGCAGGAGCGTCTGCGCCCGCTGCTCGTCGTCGAGCGTGACGTCGATCTCCAGCGTGCGATTCTGCGCCTCGACGTCGACGACGTAGGGAGCGACCCGGGAGACGGTGCCCTCGAAGACCTCTCCGGGATGGGAATCGATCGTCACCTTCGCAGGCAGTCCCGGCTCGATGGCGCTCGCGTCGACCTCGTCCATCGGAGCGCTCACGTAGATGGAGGTCGGGTCGATCAGATCGATGACGGCCGGTGAGGTGAGCAGGGGCGGAGAGGGCGTGACCCACTCGCCGACCTCGACGTTGACCTCGGCGATCACCCCGCTGAAAGGCGCTCGGATCACGGTCTTGTCGAGCTCGACACGAGCAGCGCGCTCCTGTGCACGCACCCGGGCCAGCTCGGCGCGAGCCGCCTGGCAAGCCACGCGCGCCGCGTCCGCCGTGTACTGCAGCTGGTCGAGGCGATCCTCGGAGACGACCCCCTGCTCCGCCAGTCGCTGGCTGCGCGCGAGCTCACGGGCCGTGCGGTCGCGCCGCAGGCAGGCTTCTTCGGAGCGCTTCGCGGCGACCTCGACGGCCTTCCGGGCGAGATCGCGCTGGGCGATCTGGGTCGCAGCGTTCAGGCGGACGAGAGGCTCCCCAGCCTCGACTCGGGCTCCCTCGCGATGCCCGATCGCGACGACGCGTCCACCGGTCTCCGAGGCGAGTCGCGAACGTCTGCGCGCCTCGACCGTGCCCGCCTTCGAGTTGGTCACGGTCGCCTCGACCCGGCCTCGGCCCACGGCCGCCACCCGCACCTCGATGGGGTCGGACGCCAGGACCGTATGACGGAGGAGGAAGCCGGCGAGCACGATCAGCCCCACGACGAGATAGGGCAGCATCCTGCGCAGGCGGCTTCGCTGCTCCGGCATGTGCCGGAATGTAGCCGGCAGCCGGATCGCACGCGTCCACCCGTCGCGGGGCCTGCCACAGGCCAGCGCGATTCATTATGATCCGGCCAGCTGAGTGAACGCCCCACGCGGGCTCGTTCCCCCTGAACGCACTCTGAAAATGCGACGGCAGAGACCGTCCCGTCCTCGTGTCCGGGGCGCCCGAAACCCGTGGCCGACGCATGAACCGGCCGACGAGGCGGCTCGGAGGGGAAGGCCCGGGCGAGATACGCGGCGCGCATCCCCGCTGAAGCGATTCGAAGCGATCCGAGAGGATTCGAAAGGAAAGGAACCGGAGATCCGATGACTGCCCAATCCCGTCGACCGGCCATCGCAGGCGTCAGCCAGAAGGTCCAGCGCGTGGAGGACCCGCGCGAATCGCTCTCGCCGATCGATCTGATGGAGCAGGCCTTACGGGGCGCCGCGGAAGACGCGGGCGCTCCGAAGCTGCTCGAATCGCTCGACGCGATCTACGTGCCTCGAGGGCTCTGGCAGTACGGCGACCCGGGAGCCGCGCTGGCCGAGCGGGTCGGGGCGTCCGGGGTCCGCACGGCACTCGGCGCGATCAGTGGTCATATCGTGCAGGTGCTGGTGGATCGCGCCTGCACCGAGATCGCCGAGGGCCGCAGCGACCTGATCGCGATCGTCGGGGCCGAGAGCGAGCACAGCAAGCGAAGGCTGGCGCGTCTCGGACATCCGCGGGGCTGGGAGGAGGACCCGACGGGCGAGCCCGACCTCTTCGTCGGCGAGACGAAGGCAGGGCTCCTGCCCCACGAGGCCCAGGCCGGCATTCGGGATGCCGTCTCCTGCTTCGGCCTCTGCGAGACGGCCTTGCGTCATGATCGGAAGGAGTCGCCCGGGGCTCATCGGCTCCGGATCAGCGAGCTCTATGCCCGGATGAGCGAGATCGCAGCCCGCAATCCTCATGCGTGGATCCAGAGGGCCATCCCGGCCGATGAGATCCGTACGCCGACTCCGGCCAACCGGATGGTCGGCTATCCCTATACCAAGCTCATGACCTCGAACATCGCCGTCGACCAGGGAGCTGCTTTGATCGTCTGCTCGGCCGAGGCCGCTGCGCGCTTCGGGATCGCGACGGACAAGCTC